>DASQMY010000048.1:0-2183 GCA_035645255.1 Mycobacteriales bacterium | reverse complement strand
TGGCACGGGACTCGTTGTAGCGGCGGTACACGTCGGCGATGTGTAGCCGCCTGCCCCGCAGCGCCGCGACTGCGTCGCTGCGCGGGAGACCGATGACGGGAGGGACATCGAAGCGGTGCGGTCCCCGGTACACCACGGCGCTGACCTGACCGTTGTCGACGACCCGCTCGCCGGGTCTTGGGTCCGTGGAGATCACCGACCCCGCCGGCACGGTCTCCGACCAGTCGCGCCCGGAGAGCGAGAACGACAGGCCGGCCGCCCGGAGCGCTGATCGCGCCTCGTCCATCGGCAGGCGTAGCACGGTGGGCGTCGTGGTGAAGCGGGCAACGGCGTAGTACCAGCCGCCCGCGCCGAGAGCAGCTATCAGCGCGAGGCAGAGCAGTGCGAGACCCGTCCGGCGAAGGCGCCGGCGCGGGACCGGCGCGGCCAGCTCGGGTCCGACGAGGGTGGGCTCGGTGCCGGAGCGGTCGGCTTGGGTGAGCTCGGCCGTCGGCCGTCCGCGGCTGACCGCCCGCTGCGCGGTGTGCAGCCGGCCGAGCAGGATGCCGGCATCGGCCGGCCGCCTGGCGGGGTCACGGGCCGTCGCGGCGAGGACGAGCTCGTCGAGCTCGGGCGGGATGCCGTCTCGGATCGAGGACGGAGCCGGCACGTCGCTGTGCACGTGCTTGTAGGCGATCTCGAACGGCGACTCCGCTTCGTGCGGCTTCCGGCCGGTCAGCAGCTCCCAGACCACGATCCCTACGGCGTAGACGTCACAGCGCGCGTCAGCGCGGCCGTCGACCACGAGCTCGGGAGCGAGGTAGGAGACGCTGCCGACCAGCAGCCCGCTGGTGGCGGTCGACGCAGCGCTGGCGCCCATAGCCCGGACCAGACCGAAGTCGGCGACCTTGACCGAGCCGTCGTCGGCGAGCAGGACGTTCTCGGGCTTGATGTCGCGGTGCACGAAGCCGGCGGCGTGTGCCGCGGCCAGGGCAGAGACGACCGGCTCGACCAGCTCGAGACCGGTGGCGGGCGGCAGGCCCTCGGGGTTGTCGCGGATGAGGTCGCGCAGGGTTCGGCCGGGGACGTACTCCATGGCCAAGAAGAGCGTGTCGTCGACCTCGCCCTGGTCGTAGACCGCAACGAGGTTGGGGTGGGTGAGGCGAGCGGCACAGCGGGCCTCCCGCACGAAGCGGGAGACGAACGCAGGATCACCGGCGAGGCCGGGATGCATGACCTTGAGCGCAACCTCGCGGTCCAGGCGGGTGTCGGTGCCTCGGTAGACGGTGGCCATGCCGCCGCGGGCGATCCGCGTCCCGACGCGGTAGCGCCGATCCAGCAGTCGCCCCGCCAGCCGGTCCGAGACGGTCATCGCCACGCCGCCGAAAGCCTCCTTGCACGCAGCACCGGCCAACTCGGCCGCAAGGGCGAAGTCTAGGGAGGCAGGGCAGACGACGAGGTGTGCCGCGCCGCCGCCGCCACGGCGTCGTCCGGCCGGGTCAGACGGCGCGTTGAGTCGCCGAGCGCACCAAGTCGCCCAGTGCCTCTCGAGCTGACACGTCGCGTACAGGTGCAGCCTCGAGTGCGCCGAGCGCGGTGTCGGCGAGGTCTTCGATGAGCCGCTCGACGGTCGCCGGTGCGCCGCTGCGGCGCAGGGCAGCTCGCGCCGCCTCGACGCCGGCGAGGTCGAGCTGGGCGTTGCCCAGGCTCGCGGCGAGAAGTGCGTGGTCGGCCGGTGTTGCCGCCTCGAGCGCCATTGCGCTCAGCACGGTCCGTTTCCCTTCGCGCAGGTCGTCGCCGGCCGGTTTGCCGGTGACCTTCGGGTCGCCGAACACTCCGAGCAGGTCGTCCCGCAGCTGGAACGCCTCGCCGAGTGGCACACCGTACGACGAGAGAGCCGCGATGAGCTCGGCCGGCGCCCCCGCGAGTGCCGCCCCGAGGTGCAGCGGCCGCTCGACGGTGTACTTGGCGGCCTTGTAGCGCAGCACGCGCATGGCACGGGGGACGGAGTCCTGCGCGCTGGCTTGTGCCTGCAGGTCGAGGAATTGGCCGGCGACGACCTCGGTGCGCATCGCGTCGAAGTACGGGAGGCCCCGGGTCAGCACGTCCGGCTCGAACCCGCTCGCTCGCAGCATCCCGTCCGACCAGGTGAGCAGCAGGTCACCGAGCAGGATGGCAGCACCGGCCCCGAACCGCTCTTCCGA
>DASQMY010000047.1:0-6022 GCA_035645255.1 Mycobacteriales bacterium | reverse complement strand
GGCGGGCGAGTCAGGGGCTGTGTCGAAAACAGCCCCTGACCGGCGCTTTCGCCGTCGGGATGACAGTGTGGGAGTTCAGGACATCGTTCACACCTGTCTCGGGACATCGTTCACACCTTGAGCGGAGGGGTGAGCGATGGGGATGCCGCAGTTGGTCGTCACCGCGGTCTTGGTCGAGGGCCGCAGTAAGAGCGAGGTAGCCCGCCAGTACGGCGTCTCACGACGGTGGGTGATCACGCTCGTGCAGCGATATCTGGCCGAGGGCAGCGCCGGGCTCGAGGCGCGTTCACGCCGCCCGCTGCGCAGCCCCAACCAGGTGGGGCGTGACGTGGAGGACGAGATCGTCGCGATCCGCAAGGACCTCGACCGCCACGGGCATGAGGCGGGTGCGGCGACGATCGCCTTCCACCTGGCGCAGCGCCGCGGCCGCGTTCCGGCGGTCAGCACGATCTGGCGGATCCTGGTCGACCGCGGCTTCGTCACCCCACAGCCACACAAGCGGCCCAAGAGCAGCTACATCCGCTTCACCGCCGAACAGCCCAACGAACGCTGGCAGCTCGACATCACCCATTGGAGACTCGCCGACGGCAGCGACGTCGAGATCCTCAACATCATCGACGACCACTCCCGGCTCTGCCTGGACAGCCACACCGTGCGCGTATTCAAAAGCGCCGACGTGGACCGGCGCTTCCGCCAAACCGCCACCACCTACGGGAACCCGGCGAGCCTGCTCTCGGACAACGGGGCCGTGTTCACCGGCCGCTCCCGCGGCAAGGGCCGCGTCGCGCTCGAAGTCACCCTCCACCAGCGCGGAATCAGCTTCCGCCACTCCCGGCCCTACCACCCCCAGACCTGCGGCAAAGTCGAGCGCTTCCACCAGACCATCAAGAAATGGCTCACCCGCCAACCCCGCGCCCACACCCTGCGACAGCTGCAAACCCAGCTCGACACCTTCCGCCGGTACTACAACGACGTCCGGCCCCACCGCGCCCTCGGCCGCCGCACCCCAGCCAACGGCTACACCGCCCGCCCGAAAGCCCTCCCAGCTGGCACCCCGCTGGACACCGGTCACTACCGCACCCGCCACGACCGCATCGACGAAAGCGGCGTGTTCACCCTGCGGCACAACAGCCGCCTCCACCACATCGGAATCGGGCGCCGCCACGCCGGCAAAGACATCCTCGTACTCGTCCACGACCTCGACATACGAGTACTGACCACCGACGGGCAACTACTACGCGCCCTCCAGCTCAACCCAAGCCACGACTACCAACCACAGCCAAAAACGTGAACGATGTCCCGAGACACCTGTGCACGGTGTCCCGAGACATCGCATGTAGTGCCCCCGGCAGGATTCGAACCTGCGGCACACGGTTTAGGAAACCGATGCTCTATCCCCTGAGCTACGGAGGCGAAGCGGCGCAGCGCATCGACTCAGGCGAACCGCCGCGCTGCGTGAGTCTATGCGGCGGTCGGGGGGTCGGCCCCAGGTAACCTTGGCCGGTGACGACCCACAACGTCCCGGCTCGCCTCGCCGTTCGCCGTCGCCACCGTCTTCCTGCGCTCGCCGTGATCACAGCGCTGCTCATCACCGGCGCATGTACGTCCGATCGCGCGCCCGCACGGACCGAGCCAGCGCGCGCTGAACCGAGCGGCACGACTGCTCCGAACACCGCGAGCGCGAAGTCGACGCCGGCAGCCTCGCGCAAGCCGTCGAGCGCGCCCGCCACGACGTCCGCCGTGCCGCCGGCCCGCCCGGTCACTATCGCGTTCGGCGGGGACGTGCACTTCGAGGGGGCCAGCAGATCCGCGCTGGGAGGTCTCGGGCCGATCAGCGACGTCCTGTCGCAGGCCGACCTGGCCGTCGTCAACCTGGAGAGCGCGGTGACGTCCGGCGGGTCGCCGTCGGCGAAGGAATACAACTTCCGGGCCCCGCCGAGCGCGTTCGCCGCGCTCAAGTCATCTGGTGTCGACGTCGCGACGATGGCCAACAACCACGGCATGGACTACGGGGTCTCCGGGCTGCGCGACTCGCTGCGGCACGCCCGCGCCGCCGACTTCCCGGTCATCGGCATCGGCGCAGACGAGAGCCGCGCCTACGCGCCGTACCGCACCACGATCGACGGTCAGCGCATCGCGGTCATCGGGGCGACCCAGGTGATCGACACGGCGTTCATCAACACGTGGACGGCGGGTCCGGACAAGCCCGGCCTCGCCAGCGCGAAGGACGAGGACCGCCTGCTGGAGGCGGTGCGTGCGGCACGCCGCGACAGTGACACCGTCGTGGTCTACCTCCACTGGGGAGCGGAGCGGGTCAGCTGCCCGACCGACGCACAGCGTCAACTGGCGCCCAAGCTGCTCGCCGCGGGCGCCGACATCGTCGTCGGCGGGCACGCGCACGTCCGGCTCGGATCGGGCTGGCTCGGGCAGGGCTACGTCAACTACGGCCTGGGCAACTTCGTCTTCTACGCCAGACCTGGCGAGGGCGCGCAGACCGGCGTGCTGCTCCTCACCGTGCGCGGGCGCGCGGTCACCAAGGCGGAGTGGCGCCCGGCGGAGATCCGCGGTGGCCGACCCGTCCCGCTGACGGGCGACGCCGCCGCCCGCTCGCTCGCCTCGTGGCGGGCACTCCGCGGGTGTGCCGGTCTGAACGACCGCGCCGGATGACTTCGGTCCGCTTAGCGGCTACAGCCGGCCGTAGCTCACCGAGCTTGACCAGATCGCCCGCCGGCGGACGGTGAGCCCGGTCCGCGGGGACGCCCAGAACTCGCCGCTGCCGGCGTAGATCCCGACGTGGTACACCGAGCCCGACGAGTTGTGGAAGAAGATCAGGTCGCCGGGGCGCCGCTCCGACCGCGCGATCCGCCGAGTCGCACCCCGCTGCATGCTCGACGTCCGGGGCAGCGACTTCCCGACGCGCCGGTAGACGTACATGGTGTAGCCGGAGCAGTCGAACCGGTCGGGGCCGATCGCGCCGTACTGGTACGGCTTGCCCTGGTGCCTCGCGGCCTCGGTGAGGATCGCGTTGCCTGTGACCACGGTGATGCGGAAGTTGGCGCTGCGGGCCCGCGCGTAGCGGCTGTCGCCGCGGAAGAGCACCGCGACGGTGCGGCTGGCGGTCGGGGTGTAACGGAACGTCGCGTAGCCGGTGGCCGACGTCGCGACTGTGCCGCGCGAGTACCAGGCGCCGCCTATGTAGGAGAACAGCGTCACCGAGCGGCCGGCGACGGCCGCCCCGCCGGAGGTCAGCCGCGTCGTGATGGTCGCGGAGGTGCCCTTGGTGATCGTCTTGTTGGCCGGCGTGCTGAGGTTGGCTGCGACGACGGCGCTCGACGGTGCCGCGAACAGGGTCGCCGTCAGCAGTGTGGCGAGGAGCACGACGACCAGGCGTCGGGCGGGGAGGTGGTGGCGAACGGGCGCAGCAGGGCTGAGCGCAGGCACGTAGAAGTTCCTCTCCCATCCGCCTGCGGGGTGAGCTGTCGGGTTCGGGCTGGAAAGGTTGCCCGGCCACGTGAGTGGCTTCACCCCGAGGACGCGTGAGCGCCCGTGGGACCGTGGGTCCCCCGCTCCTGCCCATTGGGTGTGCTCGTGATGGACGTCCGTGGTGGCCGCTGGGCAGGACTCGGCGTCTACGGCCGGACGTGGTGGCGCAACCCTACGACACGGCGGAGCGCGCCGTCACCGGAACGCTCGAACCGACCTCCCGACCGCTGGCGGCGTGCGCCGCATTCGCGCGACAGGCGGCGCACGCGGCAGTGTGGTCTCATCCGAGCGAGGAGACCGAGCAGGGACGGCGATGCACCCGATCGAGTACGGCGCGGCGCCGGCCAGGCGCGAGCAGCCGGCTACCATCCCGCTGCCCCGCGAGGTCCTGCCGCTCGCGGTCATGTCGCCGTTGCTGATGACGCTGGCCGGTGCAGTGGGGGCGGTCACCGCACTCGTCTTCACGGAGTCGGACGCGGTGGTGCTGGCGGTCGTCGGCCTGGTGAGCGCGCTCGTCGTGCTCGCGCTCGCCCAGCGGATCAGCCGCCGGCACGGCACCGGTGACGTCTCGAGCGACTTCGGGGTGCACCTGCGGCCGATCGACCTGGCCCGCGCGGTCGGCTTCGCGGTCCTGACGCAGATCGTCGTGCTCGTCGTCGGCGTTGCGGTAGCCGCAGTGGACGAGGACTTCTCCGGCGGCAACCTCCAGGACGTCGAGATCGGTGCCGACGAAGCCGCGACTGCCGTCCTCGTCTTCGCTGCGGTGGTCCTCGCGCCCCTAACCGAGGAGACGGTGTTCCGGGGCATCCTGCTGCAGGCGCTCCGCGCGCGGCTGGCGACGCCGGCCGCTGTGGTGCTCCAGGCGGTCGCGTTCGGACTCGTGCACCTCGGTGCGTACGGCGCGCGCAACGTCAGCGTGTTCCTGGGCACCGCGGCGATCGGCGTCGTGCTGGGCGTGATCGCCGTGCGGGACGGCCGGCTCGGCACGGCGATGATGACGCACGCCATCTTCAACGCCGCGTCACTCGCACTGGTCGCGGCGACGGCGACCTGACCGCACGTCAGACGGCGGTGGGGTAGGTCTCCGGCGCATCGGCCGACTGCCCGCCGCTGCCGGCGTCCAGCGGGGTCACGGCGGTCGTCTGGTCGACATGGATGACGGCGTCGAACTGCGCCGCCAGGTCTGCTTCGAAGTAGTGGCTGACGAGCTCGGTCTGCGGCCGGTAGATCACCCCGATCGCCCGCTCGAGGCGAGGCGTGCGCAGGCCCGCAGCAAGGCCGGGTAGCGCGCGGATCGGCAGGAACAGCCGCGGTACGCCGACGCCGTGCAGCAGGTGCTCCCAGCTGCCCGGCCGTGCTTGACGGACCTGGTGCACGCGAACGTCGCCGCCCCAGTCGTCGGCCGCGGCGACGGTGCCGTCGAAGGTGCTGAACCCGATCAGCCGCGCGGCGTCGCCGTACCGCTCGCGGACCAGCTGGCCGACGTTGACCTCGCCGCGCCGACCCATAGCGGTCGCGCGAGCGTCACCGAGGTGCGAGTTGTGCGCCCAGACGACGACCTTCGCCGGCTGGCCGCGCCGCCGGCTGAGGTGGTCGACCAGCCGGTCGAGCGAGCGTGCCATGTGCTGGTCGCGGATGTTCCACGACGACACCCCGCCCCGGAACATCGAGCGGTAGTACTCCTCTGCGTCCTTGACCAGCAGCGCGTTCTGCTCCGCGTGGAACCGCGCCTCCTCGCTGTCGTCCGCGGACGTCGGCGGCTCCACCGAGCGGCGCTGCATCTCGAGCAGCTGCTCGACGACGCCCTGCTCGCAGCTGTCCGCGAGGCCCCGCGACGCGGCGTACCCGTAGCTCTGCGAGTCGCGGTCGGCGTGGTCGAAGCAGGCGTACCGCGCGCGGGCGCGCGCCGCCGCGTCGGGGTCGACCCGCTCGAGGTAGCGGATCACCTCCTCGGTCGAGGAGAACAGGCTGTACAGGTCCAGCCCGAAGAAGCCCGCGCGCGGCGCGCGCGACGGCAGCTCCCGGTTGTACGCCCGCAGCCACTCGACGAACGCCGCGACGTCGGTGTTGCGCCACATCCAGCGCGGGAAGCGCGAGAAGCCGCGCAGCGCCTGCTCGGCGGAGTCGTCGGTCGCGGACCCGCGGACGTGGCAGGTGACCCGATAGGCGTCCGGCCAGTCCGCTTCCGCAGCGACCGCGCAGAAGCCGTGCTGCTCGATCAGCCGCTGCGTGATCCGGGCGCGCTCCGCGTAGAACTCGTGCGTCCCGTGGGTCGCCTCGCCGAGCAGGACGACCTGCGCGTCGCCGACCAGCTCGCCCAGCCCGTCGAGGTCCGCCGCGGACCCGTCGTAGGCAACCGCGTGCCGGCGTACGGCGTCGAGTGCGTCGTCGGCCATGTCGTTTCCGTCGTTCGATCGCAGGTGCCGGACGCGCGTCGGCTACCCGACGCCTGGACCGCAAAACGAACGAGGAGCACGGCGGCCGGCAGGTCTGGCGTACGGTGCGCGCCGTGGCCACAACCTCCGCAGACCGCGTCGTG
>DASQMY010000046.1:0-10753 GCA_035645255.1 Mycobacteriales bacterium | reverse complement strand
CACCCATGAAGAGGTACGCGCCGGGTTTCATCACTGACCTCAGCCGCTGCAGCACCGCCCGCTTGGTGGCGGTGTCGAAGTAGATGAGAACGTTGCGCAGGAAGACCACGTCCATCTGTGCCAGGGTCGGCCATGGCGCCGCCAGGTTCATCTGGCGGAACTCCACCATACGCCGGACGTGGTCCTTGATCTCCCAGTCCACGCCACGCCGCTCGAAGTACTTCACGAGCAACGGCGCAGGCAGCCCGCGGTTGACCTCGAGGTGGCTGAAGCGGCCTTCCTGCGCGCGGGCCAGCATGCCGGTCGAGACATCGCTCCCGTAGATGCGCACACCGCCGCCGAGCAGCTGGGGGAAGCGCTCGTTGATCAGGATCGCGATGCTGAACGCCTCCTGGCCGCTGGAGCATGCAGCGCTCCAGATCGTGATCGGCGCCCGCCGCGAGGTCAGCTCGGGGAGCACCTGGGCGGCCATCGAGTCGAACGGCAGCCGGTCGCGGAAGAACGACGTCTCGTTGGTCGCCATCGCCTCGACGACGTCGTTGTGCAGCGAGCCGTACGGCTCGGTCTGCAGCCGCTGCACCAGGAGCCGGAGGGACCCCTCGGACAGCCGTCGGGCGATCGGCTGCAGCCGCGACTCGACGAGGTACTCCTTGCCGTCGTCGAGGACGATCGCCGAGCGGGTGTAGACGAGGTCGCGGATGTAGTCGAAGTCCGGCGCGGTCACTGTCATGTGGCTAGCGCACCCCTGTCATGGCAACGGCCTGCGCGACGGCCGACCGGCCGGCAGCGACGAGGCGGATGATCTCTGGGGCGACTTCGCTGAGCGGCAGCACCTGGTCGGCCAGCCCGGTCGTTGCGACGACGCCGGGCATGCCCCAGACCACTGACGTCGCCTCGTCCTGGGCGATGATCTGTGCACCGGTCGCCCGCAGGGCCTCGCAGCCGCGCAGCCCGTCCTGGCCCATGCCGGTCAGTACGACGGCGAGCGTGCTGCCGCCGTAGACCGTGGCGATGGAGCGGAACAGCACGTTGACCGAGGGACGGCACCAGTTGTCGGGCGCGTCCTGGTTGGTCGCGACCCGGACGCCGTTGCCGTCGCGCACCAGAGTCATGTGGTAGTCGCCGGGCGCGATGTACACGTGCCCGGGCAGGACCAGATCGCCGTCCGCTGCCTCGTGGACCGGCACGGAGCACTTCGCCGTCAGCCGCTCGGCGAACAGCCTGGTGAAGACGGCCGGCATGTGCTGCACGATCACCACCGGCACGGGCAGGTTGGTGGGAAGTCGAGGGAGCAGCGCGGACAGCGCGTCCGGTCCACCCGTCGACAGGCCGATGGCGACTACGTCGACCCGGCTCGGCGGTCCACTGCGGCGCGCGACGACCGGCGCGGCGGGCGAGGCGGGCGCGGGAGCCGACTCGACGCGCCGGGCCAGGCGGGCCGACGGGAGGCCGGGAGCGGGCGACTGCCCCCGCCCGGGTACCGCCGCGCCGATCTGCCGGGCACCGGCAGCACGGCCGACCAGAGCCTTGATCTTGGGCAGCAGCTGGTGCCGCACGCTCTCCATCGCCTCGTTGACGCTGCCGACCGCGGTCGGCTTCGTGACGTAGTCGTTGGCGCCGAGCGTCAGGGCGTCGAGAGTCGCGGCTGCGCCGCGTTCGGTCACGGTGCTGAACATGATGACGGGGAGGCGCGGGTTGGTGCGCCGGATCTCCGCGAGCGCCTCGAGGCCGTCCATGTCCGGCATCTCGACGTCGAGCGTCACGATGTCGGGACGGAGCTGCACGATCTTGGCGAGGGCGAGCCGGCCGCTGGCCGCGCTGCCGACGACCTCGATGGACGGGTCCTCGGACAGCACGCTGGTCACCAGCCGCCGGATGACGACGGAGTCGTCGACCACGAGGACGGAGATCTTGGTCACGGGTGCTCAGACCTGCGCGAGGCCGAGCAGACCGAGCTTCTCCACGATTGCTTCCTTCGTGAACGGCTTGATCACGTACTCGTGCGCCCCGGCGGCGAGCGCCTTGACGATCTGCGAGGCCTCGCTCTCCGTCGTGACCATCATCAGCGTCATGTCGCGCCACGCGTGCTCCGCGCGGACGGCGTTGACGAACTCCAGACCGTTCATCTCGGGCATGTTCCAGTCGATCAGCGCGATGTCCGGGAGCGTCTCCTCCTCCCGAAGGATGGCGAGGCCCTGCCGACCGTCAGCTGCGTCGACGACGTCGTACCCGATCTCGCGGAGGATCCTTCCCAGGATCATTCGCATCGCTCGCGAGTCGTCCAGCACGAGTGCGCGTGGCATATGCGTTTCCTTTGCTTCGCCTGGTCCCGAACGGGTCAGGTCCGTGAGGTGTCGGGCGTGCCGGGCCGGGTCCCGCCCCGGCCGGTGGTGCTGGTGCTGCCGCCGCGATCGCCCGCGCCGACGTTCTGCCTGCTGTTCACATCGACCGTCTGGTCGACATCTAGAGCGAGAAGCAGCTTTTCTCCGAGGTCGTACGTCCCGCGCACGAGCTGGCGGGCCGGACCGGTCATCGCGTCCTGGGCCTGCTCGAACGTCGAGTCGTCGGCGTCGACCACGTCACCGATGCGGTCGACGAGCAGGCTGACCAGGCCGTCGTCGGTGCGGACCACGACGTTCATGGGCAGGTCGTCCTCGCCGCGCAGCGGCAGGTCGAGCCGGCGGCGCATGTCGATCGCGGCGCTGACCTGACCGCGGAGGTTGACCAGCCCGGCCACCGACGGCGGCGCGAGCGGCACCGGCGTCATCGGCTGGTGCTTCAGGACCTCCTGCACGCGCTCGACCTCGACGCCGTAGAGGTCACCGGCCAGCGAGAAGGTGGAGTAGCGGCTCGTCGTGGACATCAGGCCTCCGCCGTTACGGCGTCATCGAAGAAGCTGGGGTCGGCCCGGAGGATCGCCTCGCGGACGTCGAGCACCTCGGTGATGCGACTGGCGACGACGATCGTCGCGTCGACACCGTCGTGCGTGGCCTCGTCGCGCTCGTAGACCGGCTGGTCGACGACGTCGAGGATCTCGTCGACGACGAGCCCGACCGTGCGCTCGCCGCGCCGGTAGACGACCACGCTGAGCGGACCGTCGCCCCCGGGGCCGCTGCCACCGGTGACCACGTCGCTGACCCGGGCCATCGGGATGATCGCGCCGCGGTACTGCAGCATCTCCCGCGGGCCGACGCGCTCCAGCGCGGAGAACGGCAGCTCCTCGAGCCGGGTGACGCTCTCCAGCGGGATCGCCAGGCGGCGCTCGCCGCCGATCAGCGTGATGAGCAGGGACTCGGTCTCGACGGCCGCCGTTTCGGCAACCGCCTCGGCGGTGTCGCGGAGGGCGCCGCCCTCGGCGACCCGCTCCGCCAGGGCGCCGACGTCGAGGATGAGGCAGACCCGCCCGTCGCCGTGGATGGTCGCGCCGGCGAAGACGCCGACGCCCTTGATCTGCTTCTGCAGTGCCTTGACGACGATCTCCTGAGTGTCCTCGACGTCGTCGACGACCAGACCGAACTCCCGGTCGTCGGCCTGCAGCACGACGATGAACAGCGCGCCGCCGTCGGGTCGCTGCGACTCCAGGCCGAGGCGGTCGTGCAGGTAGATCAGCGGCAGCAGCGCGTCGCGCAGGCGGAAGACCGGAGCGCTGTGGATCGTCTGGATCGCCGTCGCGGCCTCGTCGCCCTCGAGCCGGACGAGCTCGAGCAGGTTGACCTGCGGTACGGCGTACCGCTCGCCGCCCGAGCGGACCGACAGCGCCGGGATGATCGCCAGTGTCAGCGGGATCTTGATCCGGATGGTCGTCCCGACGCCCATGGCGCTCTGGACGTCGATCGCCCCGCCGATCTTCTCGATGTTGGTGCGGACCACGTCCATGCCGACGCCGCGGCCGGAGACGTTGGTGACCCGCTCGGCGGTGCTGAAGCCCGGCAGGAAGATCAGGTTGGTGAGATCCGCGTCGGACATGCCGCGCAGCTGCTGCGGCGTGACCAGGCCCTTCTGCAGCGCCTTGTCACGGACCTTGGTCAGGTTGATGCCGGCGCCGTCGTCGAGGATCTCGATCGTCACGGCGCCGCTCTCGTGCCGGGCGCGCATCGCGATGCGGCCCTCGGCCGGCTTGCCGGCCGCGAGGCGGACCTTCGCATCCTCGATCCCGTGGTCGACGGCGTTGCGGACCAGGTGGGTCAGCGGCGCGTTGATCGCCTCGATGATCGTCTTGTCGAGCTCGGTGTCCTGGCCCTCGATGTCTAGGTGCACCGTCTTGTCGACGTTGACGCAGATGTCGCGGACGATGCGCGGGATCTTCTGCCACACCATGTTGATGGGCTGCATCCGGGCGGCCATGACGCCCGCCTGCAGCTCGGTGGCGATGCCGTTGAGCCGCTGCGAAGCCCTCAGCAGCACCTGGTTGCCCTGGCCGGCGATCGTCGACACGATCTCGTTGCGGGTGAGCACGAGCTCGCCCACGAGGTTCATCAGGTCGTCTAGCAGCGCGACGTCCACGCGCAAGGTGCTCTCGTAGATCGAGCGCTGCTGCGGGATGACGTCGCCCTGCTGGCTGAGCATCTCGGCGACCTCGCCGGGCTCGAGCACGCCCTGCTCGACGAGGATCTCGCCGATGTGCCGCGGGTCACCGATCTCCTGCTCGCGGATCGCGAAGTGCACGTCCTCCTCGGTCGCCTTGCCGGTCTGCACGAGCAGGTCGCCGATCATCGGCCGTGGCTCCTCGGCCGGTGCCGCGGCGGCCGGCGAGGGGCCGTCCTGCAGCCGCGTCAGCACGGCGATCACGGCGGTGTGGTCGGCGTCGCCCTCGAGGCCGGTCGCCTCGATGCACGCGAGCAGTCCGCGGACCGCGTCGACCATCGCCAGCAGACCGGTGGTCATCTCGGCGGTGAGGCTGAGCTTCCCGTCGCGCAGCCGGCTGAGCAGGCTCTCGCCGACGTGCGTCACCCGCTCCAGCTTCGGGAACGCGAGGAAGCCGCTCGTGCCCTTGATGGTGTGGATCGTCCGGAAGATGCTGCCGAGCCGGTCCCGGGAGGACGGGTCCTGCTCGAGCGCAACCAGGTCGCGGTCCAGCTGGTCGAGGTTCTCGTAGCTCTCGACCAGGAACTCCTGGACGATCTCGTCCATGTCGTTCACGCAGCCGGCTCCTCAGTAGGTCCACCGCGGCTGGTCGTGCCGCTTGGCGGTCCATCGGCGCACGGGCGGGAAACCTTAGGGAACGGACCGGAAACCTCACCCGATCGGCCCAGGACATTCCGGTACGGCGGCCGCGCAGTTCACCCGGTCGGCGCCTCACGGACCCTGCCGCGCCGTCGATAGTGCCTTCTCGAGAGGAGGTGCACGATGGACGAGCTGGCCCGCCTGCTGAGCCGCGAGCGGCTGGTGCTCGAGCTCGTCGTGTTCCGCCTCGTCGAGCTCCGCCAGCTGCTGGCGGCCGGTGAGGCCCGATTCCTGCCGGCTGCCGCGGCGGACGTGGAGCATGCACTCGCCGACCTGCGAACCGTGGAGCTGCGCCGGGCCGTCGTCGTCAATCGGCTCGCGGCCGCGGCCGGCGTTGCGGACGACCAGCTCTCGTTGCGCGCGCTCGCCGGCATCGCGCCCCGCCCGTACGCCGGCATCCTCACCGAGCACCGCCGCGCCCTGCAGCTGCTTGCCGCGGAGATGCAGGCGACAGTCGCAGCCTGCGGCGAGCTGTCGGCGGACGGCGCAGCGTTCGTCGCGGAGGTGCTCCGGCAGGTGACCGACCGGCGCGGGGCCGAGCACCGGCTGGCCGGCGTACCGGACCGTCCGGTGCTGGCGAGCGGCTCGTGACCGCGGCTGACGACAACGTCGTCCCGCTCCGCGCGGACGACGCCGGGTCCGTCCCGGCGGGTGGCGTCGACGGCCCGGCAGATGAGGGCGACGCGGAGGCGCTGCTCGCCCTCCGGAGCGCGCAGCACGGCTACCAGGCGGCCGCGGACGCCAGCGGCCGCGTACGGCTGCCGTCGCTCACCGACTTCATCAGCTGAGCAACCAGGCACTGCCGCGTCAGATGCCGCACGAGCGCGGGATCAAGACCAATCCCACGACGCGGAGTACCAGAGTCACGGCGGCACGCCCTCTCCTCCCGACTGCGCCGTCGTCTGGCCGCGCCGACGCGACCACCCCGACGATCGCGTCCTCAGCCTCGAGATCGGTCTCGGTGGCGAAGTCGGAGTCCGACTTCATGTGGCGGAGATGTTCGCCGCCATACGCGGCTCGCACGACCGCCGCCCCAGCGGCGGCAGCCGCCAAGGCGACTTCGACGTCACTCATGGACTCGAGACTCATGACGCCAGCCAAGCAGGCCAGAGCGATCGGCCGCGACTGCTCTCGCTACCCGGGCCCGAGGTGTCGCTGAAGGCGGTACGCCGTCAGCTGGCCTTGGCGCGGACCGCGCGGGGTCGCCGGACCGCGGGCACCGGACGCCGGGTGGCGGTGATGCGTGACTGCATGGTCGACGCCTTGGTGATCGCCTCGGCGTAGGCGTCGCGGCGGCGGGCCGCCCGGCGGGACAGCTCGTCGTCCGCGGCGACCTGCCGGCCGTACTGCGCGTCGATGCCGGTTCGCAGCAGGCCGAGCGCCTCGCTGCGCAGCTGCGAGACGCGGGACTCGGTGACCCCCAGCTCCGCCGCGATGTCCGCAGAGGTGCGGCCGTCGACGAAGTAGCCGACGACCACGTCGCGCAGCCGCTCGGGCAGCAGCCGGACGGCGTCCGCGAGGTAGGCGGAGAGCTCCTGCGACTCGAGCTGGTCCAGGGCGCTCGGATCACGGTCGCAGGCGATGTCCGAGATCGTCATCTGGTCGCCGTCGTCGTCGCTGCCGGACGGCGCGTCGAGGCTGAGCACGAGGGCACGGTGGACGCGGGCCCGCAGCTCGGCCAGCTCGTCGGCCGTCATGCCGAGCCGCGCGGCGGTCTCACGCTCGGTGGGGGTGCGGCCGAGCTCGCACATCAGCACGCTGCGCGACTCCTCGAGCTGTCGTGACGCAGCCCGCAGCGAACGGGGCGCGAAGTCGAGGGCGCGCACCGAGTCGAGGATCGCGCCGCGGATGCGTACGGCGGCCCAGCGCTCGAACGGGACACCGCGGGTCGCGTCGAAGCGGTGCGCCGCCTCGACCAGCCCGAGGGCGGCTGCCTGCGCGAGCTCGTCGCGGTCGGTGTGCCGAGGGAAGCTGGCGGCGATCTGCCACAGCACGTGCTGCACCAGGGGCAGGCTGGCCTCGACCAGTGCGTCGCGCTGCGCCTTGGTCAGGGGAGGGGCGGGGACCGCGGGCAGCTCGCTGTCGAGCGTGTCCAGGGTGACGTCGTCGGCAACGGTCATCGCGGTCATGGCTCAGACGACCGAGGGCGTCTCGGCGGTGCTCGCCCGGGCGTTGCGGGAGCGGCGCGGCTTGCCGGTCTCCCGGGGCAGACGGGCGAGCGCGGCACCGTCGGCGCGGGCGATCCAGATCTCCTCGCGGTGGACCTCGACATCGCGCGGAGCGGTGATCCCGAGCCTGATGTGGTCGCCGCGAACCTCGAGAACGGTGACGATGACGTCGTCCCCGATGACGATGCTCTGGTTCGACTTCCGAGTCAGCACCAACATGGCGTCCACCTCCTGGACTGCGGGACGGTCCCGATGGGCCATCCGCTGCGCGTCCGCGGTGGTGTGTCAGCACCTTCGGCGGTCGCGACCAAGGCTTCGACGGCCCGAGCGGTTTACCTGATGGCAAACGGACGTCATCTTGGGCGCCGCCAACGGGCCACTCGGCGAGCCGGTCGGTGACCTACGTCACGTCGGGCGACCCGGGCCAACCGGGGCGTTCCGGACATCCTTGGCCCATGCGGTCCAACACCGGCAGCGCGCGGACCGCCGGGTGCGTGGCCGTCATCACCCGGATGGGCTAGTCGTGGGTGGTCCGGGGTAGTCATTCGCGCGGCCGGGGGACGCGGCCGGCGCGGCTAACGCTGCCGGACCCCGCGAACGAGGTCTGCCGCGAGCTGGTCGAGCGCCGCGAGCCCGTCCTGCGGGCTCGGCGCGTCGAGCAGGCAGCGGACGAACGCCGAGCCGACGATGACGCCGTCGGCGAAGCCGGCCACCTCAGCGGCCTGGTCGCCGTTCGACACCCCGAGGCCGACGGCGAGCGGCTTGTCGGTGACCGCACGGGTCCGGCGTACCAGCTCCTCCGCGCGGCTGCCCACCGCGTCCCGCGCGCCGGTGACGCCCATGGTGGAGGCCACGTAGATGAAGCCCTGGCTGTGCTCGCTCACGAGGCGCAGCCGCGCGTCGGTCGAGGACGGCGCGACGAGGAAGACCGGGTCGACCTTGGCGGCCGCGACTGCATCCAGCCAGTCCCGCGCCTCGTCCGGCGTGAGGTCGGGCGTGATGACGCCGGCACCGCCGGCGGCGGCCAGGTCGCCGGCGAACCGGTCGACCCCGTAGCGCTCGACCGGGTTCCAGTAGGTCATGACCAGCGTCGGCGCGCCCGTCGCCGCGACGCGGCGCACCGTCTCCAGCACGTCCTGGGTCGTGACCCCGACCCGCCGTGCCTGGTCGACCGCCGCCTGGATCACCGGGCCGTCCATCAGCGGGTCGGAGTAGGGCAGCCCGACCTCGATGACGTCGACGCCGGCGGCGACGAGGCGCTCCATGGCCTCGACGGCCACGTCGACGGTCGGGAAGCCGGCCGGCAGGTAGCCGACGAGCACGGCGCGCTGCTCGTCCTTCGCGCGCGCGAAAGCCTCGCTCAGAGCGCTCACGCGCTGCCGTCCGCGAGCCGGAACCACTTGGCGGCGGTGTCGACGTCCTTGTCGCCGCGGCCGGACAGGTTGACCAGGATGGTGGCGTCGGGGCCGAGCTCGCGGCCGACGCGCAGCGTGCCGGCCAGCGCGTGCGCGCTCTCGATCGCCGGGATGATGCCCTCGGTCCGGCACATCAGCCGCAGCGCGTCCATCGCGTCCGCATCGGTGACCGGCTGGTAGGTCGCCCGGCCGCTGTCGTGCAGCCAGGCGTGCTCAGGGCCCACGCCCGGGTAGTCGAGCCCGGCGGAGATGCTGTGACTCTCGATCGTCTGCCCGTCGTCGTCCTGCAGCACGTAGGACCGCGATCCGTGCAGCACACCCGCGGCGCCGCCGGTGATCGACGCGGCGTGCTTGCCGGTCTCGACGCCGTCGCCGCCGGCCTCGAAGCCGTAGAGCCGCACGTCGGCGTCGTCGACGAACGCGGCGAAGATGCCGATGGCGTTGGACCCACCGCCCACGCAGGCCGTCACGGCGTCCGGGAGCCGTCCGGTCCGCTCCATCACCTGCGCGCGCGCCTCGTCGCCGATCACCCGCTGCAGGTCGCGCACCATCATCGGGAACGGGTGCGGCCCGGCGACCGTGCCGATCAGGTAGTGGGTGCGGTCGACGTTGGTGACCCAGTCGCGCATCGCCTCGTTCATGGCGTCCTTGAGCGTGCGGCTGCCGGCCCGGACGGGGACGACCTCCGCGCCGAGCAGCTGCATGCGGGCGACGTTGAGCGCCTGCCGGCGGGTGTCCTCCTCACCCATGTAGACCACGCACTCGAGGCCCAGCAGGGCGGCGGCGGTCGCCGCCGCGACACCGTGCTGGCCGGCGCCGGTCTCCGCGATGACCCGGGTCTTGCCCATCCGGCGGGTCAGCAGCGCCTGCCCGAGCACATTGTTGATCTTGTGGGAGCCCGTGTGGTTGAGGTCCTCGCGCTTGAGCAGCACCCGCGCGCCGCCCGCCTCGGCGGAGAACCGGCGGGCGTCGGTGAGCGGGCTCGGCCGGCCGGTGTAGTCGCGGAGCAGGCCGTCGAGCTCGGCCCGGTAGTCCGGGTCAGCCTGCGCCGCCGCCCACGCGGCGGTGAGCTCGTCGAGAGCTGCGACCAGCGCCTCCGGCACGAAGCGGCCGCCGAACCGGCCGAAGTGCCCGGTGCCGTCGGGAAGCGCGCTCACGTCGGCAGCGTCCCGCGCAGCTGCCCGGCCGGGTGGGCGCCGACCGCGACGAGCTCGGCCACCGCCTGCTGCGGGTCCCGGCCGGAGACGACACCTTCGCCGACGAGCACGGCGTTGGCGCCGGCGCCGGCGTAGGCGAGGACGTCGTGCGGGCCGCGGACGCCCGACTCGGCGATCTTGACCACCGACGTCGGGATCAGCGGCGCGAGCTTGGTGAAGATCGTGCGGTCGATCTCCAGCGTCTTGAGGTTGCGCGCGTTGACGCCGATGACGCGGGCGTCGGCGTCCAGGGCGCGCTGCAGCTCCTCCTCGTCGTGCACCTCCACCAGCGGCGTCATGCCGAGGGACTCCGTCCGCTCGATCAGGCTGACCAGCGCCGGCTGCGGCAGCGCCGCTACGATCAGCAGGACGAGGTCGGCGCGGTGCGCGCGCGCCTCCCACACCTGGTACGACGACACGACGAAGTCCTTGCGCAGCACCGGCACGTCGACCGCGCGGCGCACCGCGTCGAGGTCGGCGAGGCAGCCGCCGAACCGGCGCTCCTCGGTGAGCACGCTGACGATCGCCGCCCCGCCGGCCGCGTAGGCGGCGCCCAGCGCGGCCGGGTCACGGATCTCCGCGAGGTCGCCGCGCGACGGCGAGCGCCGCTTGACCTCCGCGATGATCGCGACGCCCGGCTGGCGCAGTACCGACACCGCGTCGCGGGCCGGCTGTGCCCGCTGGGCGAGGTGCTTGAGATCGGCGAGCGACACCTCCGCCTCGCGGCGCGCCAGGTCCTCACGAACACCGA
>DASQMY010000045.1:0-2056 GCA_035645255.1 Mycobacteriales bacterium | reverse complement strand
AGCGTCGTGATGGCGCTGCTGGTCTGGCTCGCCTACGAGGCGCGGCGGTCGGGTCAGCCCCGCAAGGTGCAGCGCGTGACGCTGTGGGGGCTGGTGCCGCTGGTGAGCCTGCAGGCGCTGCTCGGCGCGGTGGTCGTCTGGATCAAGCTGCACTGGGTCTCGGTCAGCAGCCACCTGGCGCTCGCTCTGCTGACGCTCGGCCTCGTCACCTGGGTGGTCGCCGACGCGCTACGCCGCGAGGGCCTGACGACGCCGGTGCCGGCCGCGGCCGACGGCAGCGCCCGGCTCGCCCGGGTCGCCCGCGCGACTGCGGTCCTCGTCTTCGTCCAGATGATCCTCGGCTCACTGGTGACCGGCTTCGACGCCGGCATGGCCTACTCCACGTTCCCGTCGTTCAACGGCGACGTGCTGCCGGACTTCGACGCCACCTACGCCTTCCGGCAGGGCCTGCACGTCGCCCACCGGCTGGTCGCCTACGGCCTCGCCGCGATGATCGTCGCCCTGCTGGTGCGCTCCCGCCGCAGCGGCACAGACCCTGTCGTACGGCGGACCGCGGCGCTCGCGACGGCCCTGGTGGTCGTGCAGATCATGCTCGGCGCGGCCAACATCTGGGGCCGGCTGCAGGCCGACACGGTCGTGCCGCACATGCTGGTCGGCGCGATGCTCTGGACCACCATGCTGGTGGCCGCGTTCCGCAGTCGGTGGCAGGCTGACGCGGTGACCACCCCGCAGACCGCCGCCGGTCCCGACCACGCACCCCTGGCGGCCCGGTGACCACGGTCACCACCGCCCCGGCCACTCCCGCGGGTGCGCCGTCGCGCTCGGCCGTCGCCGTGGTCAAGGCCTACGTCGCGCTCACCAAGCCGCGGATCATCGAGCTGCTCCTCGTCACGACCGTCCCCGCGATGATGGTCGCCGCCCGCGGCTGGCCGGCCCGGTTCTGGTGGCTCGTGCCCGCCACCCTCGTCGGCGGGTCGCTCGCCGCCGGGAGCGCCAACACCATCAACTGCTACGTCGACCGTGACATCGACGACGTCATGAAGCGGACCTCGCGGCGGCCGCTTCCCAACCACCTGGTCACCCCGGCGCAGGCGCTGCGGTTCGGCATCGCGCTCGGCGTCGCGTCGATGCTCTGGCTCGGCCTGGTCGTCAACTGGCTGTCCGCCTGGCTCGGGCTGTCCGCCATCCTGTTCTACGTCTTCGTCTACACCCTCGGCATGAAGCGCTCGACGCCGTCCAACATCGTGATCGGCGGGGCAGCGGGGTGCATGCCGGTCGTCATCGCCTGGTCGGCGGTCACCGGCGGCGTCGACGTCACCGCGCTGGTGCTGTTCGGGATCATCTTCTACTGGACGCCGCCGCACTTCTGGGCCCTCGCGCTGAAGTTCAAGGACGACTACGCGGCGGCCGGCGTGCCGATGCTGCCGGTCGTCGTGGGGGTCCGGGAGACCGCCCGGCAGATCGTCCTCTACAGCGGGCTGATGGTCGCGATCTCCCTGGTGCTCTACCCGGTCGGCCGGATGGGCACCATCTACCTGGTCGCCGCGGTCGTGTCCGGCGGGGTGTTCCTGCTCGAGGCGTGGCGGCTGTGGCAGCGCGCCGATGCCGGCGAGGACCCGAAGCCGATGCGGCTGTTCCACTGGTCGATCACCTACCTGACGGTGCTGTTCGCGGCGATGGCGGTCGACGCGCTCGTCCACCTCTAGTGACTGCGCTGCGGGCGGCGCTCCGTCCCGCGCGACCGCTGCGCTGGGTCGCCGGGCCGGCTCTCGCCGTACTCCTCGCGCTGCTGTTCGCCCTCTCCCGGCTGGCCGGCGGCGACCCGCTGGTCCGGATCAGCGAGGACCTGTCCGCTGCCGGCTTCGACGTCACCCGGGTGTCCGTCGAGCGGGCGCAGCCCGGCGACGGCGAGGGCGACGCGGCGCACGTCCGGGTGCGGTTCGACTCCGGAGCGGGTGCCGACGCCGACAGGGCGATCGGCGACCGGATCTCGTCGATCGTCTGGCGCGAGTACGACGGCCGGCTCGGCGCCGTGACGGTCGCGCCGGGCCGGAGC
>DASQMY010000044.1:0-4142 GCA_035645255.1 Mycobacteriales bacterium | reverse complement strand
AGTTCGCGCCGTCGGGACCGGACGACGGCGACGTCGGTCTCGTGGCGGCGGCGCGACTGCTCGACCGCGTCGCGCTCCGCGGCCGCCGACTCGATCGAGACCTCGATCAGCTGCAGCGCGAGTGCGGCGGCCCGGTAGACCGCCGCCGCGACCACCGCGCCGCGGGCTCGGCGCTCGCGCAGAGCGGCGAGCCGCTCGCGGCCGGCCCGCTCGGCCTGCGCCGCTCGCTCCAGCGACTCGGCACGAGCGGACAGCGAGCGCGACCGCTCCCGCGCCGCGACCACCGCCATCCGCATCTCCACCTCGGCGCCGCGGGCGACCGTCAGGCTGTCGACGAGCCGGTCGCGCTCCGCGGCGTCGGGCTCGGTGTCGTCGGGCGCCGCTTCCGCGTCGGCGAGCCGCTGCTCAAGCGCGGCGAGACCCTCGAGGTCGCGGTCCCGCGCGGCCACGGCGTCGGCCAGTGCCTTCTCCAGGCGGGTGGCCTCCTCGCGTGCGGACCGGTCGGCCGCCGAGAGCTGACCGAGCTGCTCGCCGACCGCCGCCAGCCGCGCGTCGGACTCGTGCAGCGACGCCAGGGCCTCGTCGGCGGCGGCCTGCAGCCGGTCGACCTCGCTGCGGCCGGTGACCAGCTGGAAGCGCAGCCGCTCCGCCCGCCGGGTGGCGTCGCCGATCTTCGCCGTGGCCTCCTCGACCGCGGCGTGGATCTCGATCGTCGAAGGTGACGACGCGCTGCCGCCGACCGCATGGTGGCCGCCGAGCAGGTCGCCCTGCAGGGTCGCCGCCGAAAGCGCCGGGTGCGCCCGGACCAGTGCCTCCGCCGCCGCGAGATCCGGTACGACGGCGACGTGGCCGAGCACCCGGGCGACCGCACCGCGCAGTGCCGCCGGCGCGGTCACCGCGTCCAGCGCCCAGTGACAGCCGCCGGGCAGCGGCGGCCGCCCGGCGTCGCCGTCCGGCGCGGCACCGCCGACGAGCAGCGTGGCGCGGCCGGCGTCGTCCGCCTTGAGCAGGTCGAGCGCGGCGACCGCGTCGTGCTGACCGGCGACGGCGACCGCGTCGGCGAGGGAGCCGAGGGCCGCCGCGACCGCCGCCTCACTGCCCGGCCGCACCGACAGCAGGCCGGCGACGGTCCCGAGCAGCCCGGGCAGCCGCTCACCGGCCGCGAGGAGCGCGCCGCCGCCGTCCTTGCGGGCCAGGCTCATCTCCAGGGCGTCGCGGCGCGCAGACCAGAACGACTTCTCCTTCTCGGCCTCCCGGTCCTGGGTCACCAGCGACTCGACCTGCGCGACGGCGTCGGCCAGCCGGCCGCTGAGCTGCTCGTAGCGCTCGTCGAGACCCAGCTCGCCCTGCTCGGCCTCGGCCACCTGCGCCTGCAGCGCCTCGAACTCGCTGCTCGCCCGCTCGGCCCGGTCGAGCGCGGCCCGGATGCCCGCCTGCAGCCGGCCGATCTCCTGCTCCGCGCCGGCCGATCGCGACCGCAGTGCACCGACCTGGCCGGTCAGCCGGGCCAGGCCCTCCCGACGGTCGGCCTGCGCCCGCGCGGCGACGACCAGCCGGCGCTCCTCGTCCTGGACGGCGCGCTCGAGGTCGGCCCGCTGCGCGGAGGCGTGCTCGAGTCGCTCGGCGTCGCTGGAGAGGGACGCAGCGACCTGCCGCTCCATCTCGCGGACGGCGGCGGCTTCCCGGTCGAGGTCCTCCGGGCTGCGGCCGGGGCGGCTCTCCGCCTCGATGTCCTCCGCCAGGTGCCGCTGCCGCTCGGCCGCCAGGCTCGCGGTGCCGCGGAACCGCTCACGCAGCGCAGACAGCCGGTAGTAGGTCTCCTGCGCCCGTGCCAGCAGCGGCGCGTCGCCGGCGAGCGCCTGCTCCAGCTCGGCCTCCCGCGCCTCAGCGGTCGCGAGCGCGTGCTCTGCCGCCGTACGCCGGGTGCGGACCTGCTCCTCGTCGCGCAGCTCGGCGGCCAGCCCCGAGCGCAGCTGGAGGAGGTCGTCGGCGAGCAGCCGGAGCCTGCAGTCGCGCAGCTCGGCCTGGATCTCGACCGCGCGCCTGGCGACCTCCGCCTGCTTGCCGAGCGGCTTGAGCTGACGGCGCAGCTCGGCGGTCAGGTCACCGAGCCGGGTCAGGTTGGCCTGCATCGCGTCGAGCTTGCGGAGCGCCTTCTCCTTGCGCTTGCGGTGCTTGAGGATGCCGGCGGCCTCCTCGATGAACCCGCGGCGGTCCTCCGGCCGCGCCGACAGCACCGCGTCGAGCTGGCCCTGACCGATGATGACGTGCAGCTCGCGACCGATCCCGGAGTCGGAGAGCAGCTCCTGGACGTCGACGAGCCGGCAGCGGCTGCCGTTGATCGCGTACTCGCTCTCGCCGGACCGGAACATCAGCCGCGAGATGGTCACCTCGGAGTACTCGATCGGCAGCGCGCCGTCGGTGTTGTCGATGGTCAGGATCACCTCGGCCCGGCCGAGCGCGGGCCGGCCGGGCGTGCCGGCGAAGATGACGTCCTCCATCTTGCCGCCGCGCAGCGCCTTCGCGCCCTGCTCGCCGAGCACCCAGGCGATCGCGTCGACGACGTTGGACTTGCCGGAGCCGTTGGGGCCGACCACCGCGGTGATGCCGGGCTCGAACCGCAGGGTCGTCGACGTGGCGAAGGACTTGAAGCCCCGCAGGGTCAGGCTCTTCAGGTGCACGGTCTGCCGCCCCGGTCGCGCCGCCGCCGCGGTGCCGGGCGGTTGGCGATCGCACTCGTCGGATGGGGAAGTCCGGTGGCCAGCCTACTGCCTGGCCGTCGGCGGTCCGGCGTACGGCGCGCGGGGGCGGACAACGAAACAGGGACGCCCGACGGGCGTCCCTGCACAGGTGTGGCGCCGACCTACGTGAGCGCGTGCTCCTGGTGGGCGAGCGTCAGGAACTCGTCGTCGACCTTGGTCATCTCGGCGGATCGCAGCTGCTCGACCTCGGTCTCGAGCTCCCGCACCCGTCGCTGGAGGCGACGCAGCTCCGCGGCCATCCGTGCGTCGTAGGGCGCGCCGACGTGACCCAGGAGTGCCTTGGCCATAGGGAATCCTCCACTGTGCTGCGGTTGTGGCGCACGCGGCGGGCTGTCTACCGACAGCGGGTGCACTCGATGCGACTTCGAGGGTGCCACGGATCCGGCCCCGTGGTCAAGACTTCGTCACGATCCGGTTACGGTTGTCGGGGGCCGCCCGGGGCCACCGGCGACGCGCGTTTCCGCAGGTCAGCACGGGTGCGATCAGCGTTCGGCGAACCCGGTGCACTCCCCGCGGGCGGCCGACCAGCGCTCCACGACCCCCTCGACGTGACCGGGCGACCCGCCGCCCCGCAGCGCCGCCAGCAGCCGGTCGCACGCCGCCCGCGGCCCCTCCGCGACCACCTCGACCCGCCCGTCGTCGAGGTTGGCCGCGCTGCCGACGAGCCCGAGCTCCAGGGCCCGGGAGCGCGTCCACCAGCGGAACCCGACGCCCTGCACGCGCCCGCGCACCCACGCGGTCAGCCGTACGGCGTCCGCGCCGCCGCCGTCCGCCGTACCCGCGGGGTCGCCGCGCGCCGCCGCCGTACCGCCGCCGCCCGCCACGCCCGCCACGCCGGCGACCCTACTGCCGGCATCTTTCGAAGATGACCCACCATCTTGTGCGCCAGCACCGAGCTGGTACGTCCATCTAGCCCCGCGTCCTGGCAGCAGCCGACGCGGCGCTCCGACCCTGGCCCGGGCCAGCTGTACGGGGGTTGGGCGGCACGCTGGGTGAGTTGCGGCCGCTCCTGAGCGGCGCGAAGTCACCCAGGGTCCGCCCATCCATCACCGCAGCAGGCGCGACCGGAGCACGGTGGGCGTACCGCATCTTTCGGCTCGCCGCGTCACGCGACAGCGGTCAAGGTGTTTACGGAGTGAGGGCGCGCGAGCAGGGCGCGGCCACCGGCAGACCCGCCGCTACGACAAGGAGCTCCGCCATGACGGGCACGACGCAAGCGGTCGCCTCGGGCGTCGCCTATCCGGTCACGGCGGTGGTGGATGTCGCTCCGGAGTCGCTGGACCAGTTCGTCGGGACGGCCGCGTTCACGATCACGCTCGGCGCGACGGCGTACCGGGTGTGGGGGGAGGGTGACCGCACCGGCGACCACGTGCGGTTCCA
>DASQMY010000043.1:0-3879 GCA_035645255.1 Mycobacteriales bacterium | reverse complement strand
CGGCCGGCCGGACGGGATCTTCGGTCAGCGCACGGCGAACGCGCTGCGCGACTTCCAGCGAAACGTCGGGCTCGCCCCGGACGGCACCTTCGGCCCGACCACGATTCGCGCGATGGAGCAGCTGCGCCGCACTGTGGTCGGCGGCGAGCCGGCCAGGCTTCGCGAGCACGAGGCGCTGCGCTCGGCCGGCGTCCGGCTGGCCGGCAAGGTCGTCGTCGTCGACCCCGGGCACGGCGGCGACGACAGCGGCTGGGAGTCGGCCGGCATCACCGAGGCGGCCGTCGTCCTTGACATCGCGTCCCGGGTCGAGGGGCGGCTGGCCGCGGCAGGTGCGCTGCCCTTCCTCGCCAGGTCGCCCGACGGCGGCCGGCCCGACCGCGACCGGGCGGCGTTCGCCAACGCCGCCGAGGCCGACCTGCTGATCTCGCTGCACTGTGACGGCGTCGCGGGCTGCGCGGCGGCCAGCGGCGTCGCCACCTACTACTTCGGTACGTCGGACCGGCGGCAGTCGGCCGTCGGCCAGCAGCTCGCCGAGCTCGTGCAGCGCGAGATCTCCGCCCGCACCGACCTGCTCGACTGCCGCACCCACCGCAAGTCGTGGGACCTGTTGCGCCTCACCCGGATGCCCGCGGTGCGGGTGGAGGTCGGCTACCTCACCAACCCGGGCGACGCCGCGCGGCTCGCCGACCCGACGTTCCGCGACACCGTCGCCGGGGCCATCTTCGCCGCGGTGCAGCGGCTCTACCTGCCGGCCGACGAGCGGCCGGGTGCCGAGCAGCTGGCCCTGCCGGCGCTGCTGTCGGTCTGACGGGTCAGACCGGGCGCAGCGCGCCCTCGGGCGTCATCGAGCCGAGCAGCCGCTCCAGCGCGACCTCGACGTCCTCGCGCCACGAGACGGTCGTCTTGAGCTCGAGTCGCATGCGCGGGAAGCGCGGGTGCGGCCGCACCGTCTTGAAGCCCACCGCCAGCAGGTAGTCGGCCGGCAGCACGCAGCTGCCCGGCTCGGTCCACGCCTTGTCGCCGAACGCCTCGATCGCGCGCACACCGCGGCGCAGCATGTCCTTGGCGATCGTCTGGACGAGGACCCGGCCCAGCCCGACGCCGGCGAACTCCGGCACGATGTGCGCGGTCATCAGCAGCACCGCGTCGCCGCTCA
Source organism: Mycobacteriales bacterium (assembly GCA_035645255.1). GTDB lineage: Bacteria > Actinomycetota > Actinomycetes > BP-191 > BP-191 > DASQMY01. The sequence continues at coordinate 2,723 of DASQMY010000043.1, read as the reverse complement.
CCGGGCTGGTGGGGAACGCGATGGACCGCGGCACGTACACCGGCGGTGCGAACAGCGCGTAGCCCGCGGCGACGCCGTCGACGTAGACGACCTTGCCGCAGCTGCCCCACTCGAGCAGGGTCGCCGAGACCCACGCCTCCTTCTCGAACTCCGCCTCGCCGGTCTCCTCCGCGCGCGTCCGGCCGACCGGGTCGAGCTCCCAGAACACGCAGCGCCGGCAGCGACGCGGCAGGTCGTCGAGGTTGTCGAGCGTCACGTTCGCCAGTCGCCGCGCCATGGTCAGCCGCCGTCCGGGGTCGTGGGGTCGGAGCTCTGGTACCCGTCGCCCGGGGACTCCTCGCCGGCCGGAGCGGCGGCCTGTTCGGCGTCCGCAGCGATGTCGCCGGTCGTCGTACCGCTGGCGGTGGCGGTGCCCTTCACCGGCTTGGTGCGCGGCTTGGCGGCGGCGCGCGGCCGGGCGACACGCGGCTTGGCGCGGCCCGTCCTCGCCGCTTCAGCCGGTGCGGCGGCTGCGACGGGCGCGTCCGCCGACGCGGGCGCGGTGTCGACCCCGGTGGTTTCGCCCGCGGCTTCGTCGGCGGCGATCTTGGGGTCCGCCGGTGCCGCGGACATCTTCGGCTCGACCGCGGGCTCCCACCCGGCCGAGGGGTGCGGCGTCGACTCGGTTGCATCCTCCGGGGCTGCCGGCTCAGGGAGGCTCGCGATCGGCGTCGTCCCCGGGTCAGGGGTCGCCCAGCGGTCGCCCGGCGCGTCACCGAACCGCTCCTGCGGCAGCGCGGCGGCGTCCGCCGCGCTCGAGCCGGCCGGCGCGTGCTGCGGCGTGCGCAGCAGCCCGGCCAGCCAGCCGGCCGTCGTACCGAGGAGGAATCCGAGCAGCAGGCGGCGGAGCGTGCGAGACGACATTCCGGCTTCTTCCGATCCGCGGCTGGCGTGGCGCCCGGGCGGGCGCGATCCTACCGGCGTCGGGCCGGATGTATCCATAGCGGACACCTGGCAACTCAGCTCGTTTGGTCGGCGTTTCTAGCGAACAGTAGTGTTCCGGTAGTGGCCGTCGCGCTACATGTTGTGTCGAGCGTCGCCCGGCGCCATAAGCTCCACGATCCGCTCCAGGTCGTCCACCGAGCCGAACTCCACGACGATCTTGCCCTTGCGCCGGCCCAGCTCGACCTTGACTCGGGTCTCGAACCGGTCCGCGAGCCGTTCCTCCAGCGCGCCGACGGCGGGCGCCTTGGCCGCCTTGGTGCTGGCGGCGCGGGACACCGCCGGTGCGGGCGCGCCCGTCGCGACGATCTCCTCCACCGCCCGGACGCTCAGGCCCTCGGCCACGATGCGGTGCGCGAGCCGGTCCTGCGCGGCCGGGTCGGCCAGCGCGAGCAGGGCGCGCGCGTGGCCGGCACTGAGCACGCCGGCGGCGACCCGCCGCTGTACGGCGGGTGGCAGGTTCATCAGCCGGATGGTGTTGCTGATGTGCGAGCGGGAGCGGCCGATGCGCGCGGCGAGCTGCTCGTGGGTCGCACCGAAGTCGTCGAGCAGCTGGGAGTACGCCGCGGCCTCCTCGAGCGCGTTGAGCTGCTGCCGGTGCAGGTTCTCCAGCAGCGCGTCGCGGAGCAGGTCGTCGTCCGCCGTCTCCCGGACGATCGCCGGGATCTGCGCCAGGCCGGCCTCCCGCGCCGCGCGCAGCCGACGCTCGCCCATGATGAGCTCGTACCGGCCGTCCGGCGCCTCGCGCACGACCACCGGCTGCAGCAGGCCGACCTCGCGGATGGACACGACCAGCTCGGCCAGCGCCTCCTCGTCGAAGTGCTCGCGGGGCTGCCGGGGGTTGGGCGTGATCCGGTCGATCTCGACCTCCCGGTAGACCGCCCCGGCCACCTCACCCGGAACACTGCCAGGCACCCGGATGTCCGTCGGCGACACTGGCGTCGGCGAGGTCGGGATCAGCGCGCCGAGACCGCGGCCGAGACCCCCGCGCACGTTGCTCACTGCTGCTCCTTGTCCGGCGCGGCGCGCTCGGCGAACTCGCGGGCGGCTTCCAGGTAGGCGACGGCGCCGCGGGACGCCGGGTCGTAGGTGAGGACCGACTGACCATAGCCGGGCGCCTCGGAGACGCGGACGCTGCGTGGGATGACCGAGCCGAGGACGATGTCGCCGAAGTGCGAGCGCACCTCGTTCGCCACCTGCTCGGCCAGCCTGGTGCGGGCGTCGTACATCGTGAGCAGGATCGCCGAGATGCGCAGGTCGGCGTTGAGGTGGTTGCGCACCAGCTCCACGTTGCGCAGCAGCTGGCCGAGCCCTTCCAGCGCGTAGTACTCGCACTGGATCGGGATGAACATCTCCTCGGCGGCGACCAGCGCGTTGACCGTGAGCAGCCCGAGCGACGGCGGGCAGTCGATCAAGACGTAGTCCAGCGGCGCGTCGTACGCCGCGATCGCCCTGCGCAGCCGGGACTCCCGCGCCACGACCGACACGAGCTCGATCTCGGCACCGGCCAGATCGATCGTCGCCGGGGCGACCCAGAGGTTGGGCAGGGCACCCGGTGTGGCGACCGCCGCAAGGGGCTTCTCGCCGATCAGCACGTCGTAGATGTTGGGAACGCCGGCATGGTGCTCCACGCCCAGTCCGGTGCTCGCGTTGCCCTGCGGATCCAGGTCGATGACCAGCACCCGGGCGCCGCGCAGAGCGAGTGCAGCGGCGACGTTGACTGTCGACGTGGTCTTGCCGAC
>DASQMY010000042.1:0-19291 GCA_035645255.1 Mycobacteriales bacterium | reverse complement strand
CGCGTGATGGACGCCGTCGACCTCATCCGGACCAAGCGCGACGGCGGCCGGCTGACGGACGAGCAGATCCGCTGGCTGATGCCGGCCTACGTCGCGGGCGACGTACCGGACGAGCAGGTGGCTGCGCTGCTGATGGCGGTCGTCTGGCGCGGCATGGAGCCGGCCGAGCTGGCCACCTGGACCGCCGAGATCATCGCCTCCGGCGAGCGGCTCGACCTGTCGTCGGTCGGCCGGCCGACGGTCGACAAGCACTCGACCGGCGGCGTCGGCGACAAGACGTCGCTGCCGCTCACCGCCATGATCGCGGCGTCCGGAGCGGCGATGCCGCAGCTGTCCGGCCGCGGGCTCGGCCACACCGGCGGCACGCTCGACAAGATGGAGTCGATCGCCGGCTGGCGCCCGGAGCTGTCGCCCGAGGTGTTCCTGCGCACGCTGCGCGACGTCGGCGGCGTGATCTGCGCTGCCGGGCCCGGCCTCGCGCCGGCCGACCGCAAGCTCTACGCGCTGCGCGACGTCACGGGCACTGTCGAGTCGATCCCGCTGATCGCCGCTTCCATCATGAGCAAGAAGATCGCCGAGGGCACCGAGTCGTTGGTGCTCGACGTGAAGTCCGGCTCCGGCGCCTTCATGAAGTCGCTGGACGACGCGCGCCGGCTCGCCGAGACGATGGTCGCCATCGGCACCGCCAACGGCGTGCGGACCACTGCGCTGATCACGGACATGTCCACGCCGCTCGGCCGCTCCGCCGGCAACGCGGTCGAGGTGACCGAGTCGCTCGAGGTGCTCCGCGGCGGCGGTCCGGCAGACCTGGTCGAGGTGACGGTCGCGCTGGCGCGCGAGATGGCGACGCTCGCCGGGGTCGACACCGACCCGGCCGACACCCTCGCCGACGGCAGCGCGCTCGCCAGGTGGGCCGACATCGTCCGCGCCCAGGGCGGTGACCCGGACGCTCCGCTGCCGGAGGCGACCGAGCGCGTCGTCGTGCCCGCACCGGCGTCCGGTTACCTGCAGCGGCTGGACGCCTACCGGCTCGGCGTCGCGACCTGGCGGCTCGGGGCCGGCCGCTCCCGCAAGGAGGACCCGGTGAGCGCGACCGCCGGGCTCGTGTGGCACGCGACCGTCGGCGACCAGGTCGTGCAGGGCGAGCCGCTGCTGACGCTCCACGTCGACGACCCGGCTCGCGTCGACCGGGCGCGCGAGGCGCTCGACGGCGCGTTCGACATCGGCGCCGAGCCGCCGCCCCCGCGCACCCTGGTCATCGAGAGGATCGGCTGAATGCCCGAGCTCGTGCGCACCCCGACCTCGATCCCGGTCCCCGGCGGCAAGGTCGTCGACGAGTACGTCGGCCGCGTCACCACGGGCACGGCGGCGGCGAGTGTCGCGCACATGCGCAGCCCGGGTGGTTGGGAGGAGCCGGCGCAGCGGCCGGAGTTCGACGAGTTCACCCTGGTGCTGCGCGGCACTGTCCGGGTCGAGCACGACGGCGGAGTGCTCGACGTCGCCGCCGGCCAGGCGGTCATCACCCGCGCCGGCGAGCGGGTCCGCTACAGCACCCCGGGCGACGACAGCGCCGAGTACGTCGCGGTCTGCCTGCCGGCGTTCTCGCCGGACACCGTGCACCGCGAAGGGGAGTGAGGCGCGCGATGCTCAGCGCGGAGCAGCGGTCGGCGTACGACCGGGACGGGTTCCTCGTCGTGCCGGGGTTCGTCGACGTCGAGCAGTGCGAGTGGCTGATCGACCGGGCGACCGAGCTGGTCGCCGAGTGGGACCCCAGCGAGGCCCGTTCGGTCTTCTCGACGAAGGACCAGACCCGCACGACCGACGACTACTTCCTCGAGTCCGGCGACAAGATCCGCTTCTTCTTCGAGGAGGAGGCGTTCGACGCGGCTGGTGACCTGCAGCAGCCGAAGGAGCTGTCGATCAACAAGATCGGCCACGCGCAGCACGACCTCGACCCGGTCTTCTCGGCGTTCTCCCGCACACCGGAGTGCGCGGCGGTGGCCGCGGACATCGGGCTGGCCGACCCCCTGCTGCTGCAGTCGATGTACATCTTCAAGCAGCCGCGGATCGGCGGCGAGGTGGTGCAGCACCAGGACGCCACGTTCCTCTACACCGACCCGATCACGGTCACCGGGTTCTGGTTCGCCCTGCAGGACGCGACCATCGACAACGGCTGCCTGTGGGCCGTTCCCGGCGGGCACCGGACCGCGCTGCGGAAGCGGTTCAGGCGCGAGCCCGACGGCGGCACGTCGTTCCAGGTGTACGACGAGTCGCCGTTCCGCGACGACGGCGCGGTGCCGATCGAGGCAGCCGCCGGCACGCTGGTCCTGCTGCACGGGCTGCTGCCGCACCGCAGCGGCACCAACCGGTCGCCGCACAGCCGGCACGCCTACTCGGTCCACCTGATCGACGCGTCGTCGGCGTACCCCGAGGACAACTGGCTGCACCGCGGGCCGGAGCTGCCGCTGCGCGGCTTCAGCTGACGCGGACGCGCTCAGGTGCGGCGTGCTCGGCACGGTCCGGCCGGCTCCGGGCGCGCCGGAACGGCGCGTCGAGCAGCACGAGCAGGACGGCGGCGACGGCTGTGCCGCTTGCGATGTACCACGGCCACGGGCCGAGCACCGAGATCAGCGACGTGCGCCGCGGCGGCCGCGCGAGGTACATGTAGTTGGCGTCGACGAGCCAGTTGACGAGGCCGACGAAAGCCGTGTAGGCCACGGTGATCGCGAACACCCGGAGCACCGAGCCGCGCCGGGGGCGGCGCCGTAGTCCGACCACCAGGAACAGCGCGGCGGCCACGATGCCGAGGTGCCCCACGACGAACATGAAGAACGCGAGCTCCGGGAAGTCGGCGCCGAGGTCGGGCGTGACGACCGCCTGCAGCGTCCCCGCGAGTCCCCAGAAATAGGTCAGCTCGACCGGCAGCTGCCAGTCCGGCCGCCAGCAGGCAACCGCGGCGACGACCAGCGCGACGTCGCACAGCGCGAGCGGCATCGACCAGCGGATCGACCACTCCCCGCGCGCGAGGGTGCTGACGAGGTAGACGAGCGCATCGGCGACGAGCACCACCGCGAGTGCCCGCCCGGCGTGCCGCACCCACGGACCCGGCCACTTCCTGGCCGCGATGCACAGCGCCGCGCAGACCACAGCGCCGATCGCGACCGCGACCCAGTACGCGAACGAGCGGCTCACGCTCCCATCTTGCGCCCGCCGCCCCGATCCGCCCAGCACGGAGGGCTCGTAGTAGTTTCGGTCGACCACCGATGACGCTGGGAGCACCGTGACGCGCGCGCTGACGATCGACGACATCCGCAAGGCGCCCAAGGTCCTGCTGCACGACCACCTCGACGGCGGCCTGCGGCCCCAGACCGTGGTCGAGCTCGCCCAGGAGACCGGCTACGACCGGCTGCCGACCACCGACGTGGGCGAGCTCGGCCGGTGGTTCACCGCCGGTGCCGACCGGCGCAGCCTCGAGCTGTACCTCGAGACGTTCCAGCACACGGTCGGCGTGATGCAGACCAAGGACGCGCTGATGCGGGTCGCCGCCGAGTGCGCCGAGGACCTGGCCGCTGACGGGATCGTCTACGCCGAGGTGCGCTTCGCCCCCGAGCTGCACGTCGAGGAGGGTCTGACGCTCGACGAGGTCGTCACGTCGGTGCTCGAGGGCTTTCGGATCGGCAGCGCGGGGCGCGGGATCCAGATCGGGACGCTGTGCACCGCGATGCGGCACGCCGCCCGCTCGATGGAGATCGCCGAGCTGGCGGTGCGGCACCGGGACGCCGGCGTCGTGGGCTTCGACATCGCGGGCGCTGAGGCCGGCTTCCCGCCGAGCCGGCACCTCGACGCGTTTCAGCACGTCCTGCGCGAGAACTTCCATATCACCATCCACGCCGGCGAGGCGTTCGGGCTGCCGTCCATCTGGGAGGCGCTGCAGTGGTGCGGCTCCGACCGGCTCGGGCACGGCGTCCGCATCGTCGACGACATCGACGTCGAGGAGGACGGCCGGATCGTCCTCGGCCGGCTCGCGTCCTACGTCCGCGACCGCCGCGTCCCACTGGAGATGTGCCCGTCGTCCAACGTGCAGACCGGCGCGGCCCGGTCCATCGCCGAGCACCCGATCGGGCTGCTGCGCCGGCTGCGGTTCCGCGTCACGGTCAACACCGACAACCGGCTGATGAGCAACGTCACGCTGTCGAGCGAGTTCAAGGAGCTAGTCGACGCCTTCGACTACGGCTGGTACGACATCGAGTGGCTGACCCTCAATGCGATGAAGAGCGCGTTCGCGCCGTTCGACCAGCGGCTGCGGCTGATCAACGAGCGGATCAAGCCGGGGTACGCCGTGCTGCGCGCCGCCGACGTGGGGACGTCGCTGTCGGCGTGGTGACGGCCACCGCGCGACTTGTGTGTGGTTCGGGCGGCGACACGCCGGGAGCGCCCTGCGTGTCGCTGCCGCAACCCGACACTAGTTGGCGTTTCCGCCCCCGCTACGCTGCGCGCCCGCCCATCGGACGACGCTAGGCGGCTGGGAGCCGGTTGACGGCGTGGTCGCCGGTCGCCCAGAGGTGTTGCACGGCGTAGGCGCGCCACGGCCGCCAGCCGGCGGACCGCTCGACGAGTGCGGCCGGCGTCGCCGGGAGGTCGAGCGCCCGGGCCGCCTGCCGGACGCCGAGGTCGGTGGGCAGGAACGCGTCCGGGTCGCCGAGCGCCCGCATGGCGATCGTCTCGATGGTCCACGGCCCGAGCCCGGGGATCGTCGCCAGCTGGTGACGGGCGCGCTGCCAGTCGCTGCCGACGCCCAGCTCGACGCTGCCGTCGGCCAGCGCCGCCACGAGGGCGGCCAGCGTCGTACGCCGGGCCTGCGGCAGCGCGAGCGCGGCCGGGTCGAGCGCCCCCAGCGCGGCCGGGTCGGGGAACAGGTGGGTCAGCCCGCCGTTCGGGTCGGCAAGCTGCTCGCCGTGGGCGGTCACCAGCCGGGCCGCGTGCGTCCGGGCGGCGGCGGTGGAGACCTGCTGCCCGAGGACTGCGCGCACCGCGAGCTCGGCCGCGTCGGTCGTTCGCGGCACGCGCCGGCCCGCCGCCTTCGCGACGAGCGGCGCGAGCACCGGGTCCGCGGACAGCACGTCGTCGACGGCGACCGGGTCGGCGTCCAGGTCGAGCAGCCGCCGGCACCGGCTCACCGCGATCGGCAGGTCGCGCAGGTCGGTCAGCGCGACCTGGCACGCGATGTGGTCGGGCAGCGGCCGGAGCGCGACGGTCGCCGGACCGTGCGGCAGCCGCAGCGTCCGGCGGTAGGCGCCGTCGCGCCACTCCTCGACGCCAGGCACGGCAGTGGCGACCAGGTGGCCGAACAGGTTGTCCGGGCACAGCGGCGCGCGGAACGGCAGCCGGAGCGTCAGCAGCCCGGCGGACGGCGATGCAGCCGGCGCCGTCGGCGCCCGGCGGGCACGCAGCTCGGTCGGCGACTGCGCGAAGACCTCCTGCACCGTCTCGTTGAACGACCGGATGCTCGCGAACCCGGCGGCGAACGCCACATCGCTCATCGGCAGCGCGCTCGTCTCGATCAGCAGCCGGGCCGTCTGCGCGCGCTGCGCGCGGGCGAGCGCCAGCGGACCGGCGCCCAGCTCCGCGCGCAGCTGCCGCTCCACCTGCCTGACGCTGTAGCCGAGCCGGGCGGCCAGGCCGGGTACGCCGTCGCGGTCGACGACGCCGTCGGCGATCAGTCGCATCGCGCGGGCGACCACGTCCGCCCGCTCGTTCCACTCCGGCGAGCCAGGGCTGGCGTCCGGTCGGCACCGCTTGCAGGCGCGGAAACCGGCCTGCTGCGCCGCCGCCGCGCTCGGGTAGAACCGCATGTTGCCGACCTTGGGCGTCTGCGCCGGGCAGCTGGGCCGGCAGTAGATCCCGGTCGTCACGACCGCGGTGAAGAACCAGCCGTCGAAGCGCGCATCCTTGGACTGCACCGCCCGCACGCACCGCTCGAAGTCGTCCATGGGACGGACGGTAACCGGCGACGTCGCCCAGCACTCGCGGAATTGCGACACCGGTGCTCGCTCGCCGAGGCTTCGGCGGGGACCGACCTGTCAGCCCTGCCGTAGCCCGTAGGTCAGGTGGGTCACCCGCTCCGTCGGCTCCGAGCGGACCGGCACCAAGGTCGCTCGGCCGGCGTCCACGCCCTCGAACAGGCGGACCCCGGAGCCGAACAGCACGGGTGACAGCGCGATCGTGAACTCGTCGATCAAGGCCGCGTTCACGTACTGCACGATCGTCGCGGCCTCGCTGCCGTCGTTGACGAAGTGGAACGTCGTGCCGCCCGGCCGCTCCCACGGGTCACGCTTCTCGTGCGTCACGACGAAGACCGGCGTGCGGAACGGCGCCTCCTCCGGCCAGGCCCGCTCGCCGGCGTCGAACATGCGCTTGCCCATCACGCTCGCGCCGGCGCGCTCGAACGTCTCCCGCACGATGTCGTTGTCACGACCTTCCTCGCCGCCCGCGCCGAGCTTCAGGCGCTCCCGGAGGTACCGCTGCGCGAGGATCCACCGCTGCAGCTCCATCCACTGCCGCCCCATCAGCTCCTCAGGGGAGTCGGGCGCGATGAAACCGTCGAGCGACATCGACACGTTGAAGAACACCTTCCCGGCCATCAGTCCTCGACTGCCTTCCGGACGATCTCGGTGACGTAGGCAGCCAGGTTGCTCAAGGTCTGCCGGCCGCCCTCGATCGCGTGGTACTTCTCGACCGCCTCGTCGCGCAGCTCCTGCGTGGGGAACACCGTGCGCATCTCGAGCCGGGTCGCCGCGCCGTCGGACGCGAAGGTCAGGACCGACTCGAAGGCGTTCGGGTCACCGCGGGACTCACCGTGCAGCAGCGCGATCCGCTCCGGCGGGGCGATCTCGGTCCAGCAGATCCACTCCGGGTAGTCCGTCCCGTCCGGTCCGTGCAGCATGAAGACCCACTCGCCGCCGACGCTGAACTCGAACGCCTGCGTGGTGGTGGTGAACCCCGCAGGTCCCCACCAGCGCGACAGGTGCCGCACCTCGGTGAACGCCTCGAACACCAGCTCACGAGGGGCATCGATGGCCCGGGAGATCAGGATCTCGCGGTCGGCCGGCGCGGACTGCGCCGGCGCTCCTCCGGTTGCGCTCATCATCACTTCTCCCGCCTTTCCTGCTTGAGGTCCTGCACGTACTCGTCCAGCCGGTCGAAGCTCTCGTTCCAGAACCGCTCGAAGCCGCCGGTCCACTCGTGAACCGGTAGCAGCCCGCGGGCGTCCAGGCCGTACAGGCGCTGCTTGCCTGCCTTGCGGTCGCGCACCAGCCCGACCTCCCGGAGCACCCGCAGGTGCTTGGACGCCCCCGGCTGGGTCATCCCCAGCTCCTCGGCCAGCTCGGTCACCGGCCGCTCACCCGCCCGCAGCAGCACCAGGATCTGCCGACGCTGCGGCTCGGCGATCGCGTTGAAGACGTCCGATGTCGTCGCTGCTCGAGCCATGGCCGAAATCATATTCCTATATGGGAATGCGTCAAGCTGCCCGGTGAGCCGCGGCGACGGTCAGTCGCGGGCCTCGTGCCGGGCCCGCCAGGCCTGCTGCTTGGCGCGGTTGCCGCACAGCTGCATCGAGCACCACCGGCCGACCCGGGCGCGCGACGTGTCGTAGAACGCCCAGCGGCAGGTGTCGTTGACGCACACCTTCAGTCGGCGCCACGTGTCGCCGGCCATCGCGTCGGCGACCGTCACGACCAGCGCGCCGAGTGCCGCGTCGACGCCGTCCGCCGACGGCCGGGCGACCCAGCCGTTCTCCGGGGTGAGGACGAGGGTGAGCCGCGCGCGGGCCGCCGTCTCGTTGATCACCGCAACGGCGCCGGGCGGCATCGGCTCCTCGGCGTGGTTGGCCGCGAGCCCTGCACGCAACGCCTCGCGGAGCGCTACGGCGCGCCGGAGGTCGACCGGGCGGACCGCCGCCGACCGCTCGAGCAGCGACTTCTCGGCCAACCAGTCCCGCAGCTCCGCCGGCGTGCCGAGCGCCTCGGTCCCGAGCTCGATGTCGCGGGTGTTGACGAACGCACGCAGCGTCTCGAGCCGTCCGGGGGCGGGCGTCGACATCGCCATGCGTGCAGGATAACCCTCTTGCCGCGCCATCCGGTTATCCTTAACCTGTTAAGCCATGACAACGGTTATGCCAGGTCACCGGACCGCCTGGACCAGCCGAAGCTTCCGCCGGCTCTGGACGGCGTCGACCGTGTCGACGTTCGGCTCGGAGATCGCCGAGCTCGCGCTGCCGTTGCTCGCCCTCGTCACGCTGTCGGCGACGGCGGGCGAGGTGGCGCTGCTGCGGGTCGCGCAGTTCGTGCCGTTCCTCGTAGCCACGCTGCCGGTCGGGCTGCTGGTCGACCGGCACGTGCGGCTGCGCCTCCGGCTGATGATCGGTGCGGACGTCGGCCGTTTCGCGCTTTTCGCCGTGATCCCGCTTGCGGTGTGGGCCGGGGCGGCGCAGGTCGAGCTGCTGTACGGCGTCGTGTTCGCTGCCGGGATCCTGACCGTCGTCTACCAGGTGGCCGACTTCGCGCTGCTGCCGTCGGTCGTGCCGGCAGACCAGCTCGTCGACGCCAACGGGAAGCTCGCCGCCAGCCAGTCGGCCAACGAGATCGGGGGTCGTGGGCTGGGTGGCCTGCTGGTGGAGCTCGTGTCCGCGCCGGCCGCCGTAGCGGTGAACGCCGCGTCGTTCCTAACCTCGGCGGTCAGCCTGCGCGGCGTCACCCTCGACGAGCCGTCGACGGCGTCCCCCGAAGAGCAGCCAGACCTGGCCGTCGGGGACCGGCGCACGAGGCAGGAGCTGACTGAGGGCCTGCGCGTCGCGCTCGGCCACCGCTACATCCGCGCACTGCTCGGTGAGGCGACGACGTACAACGCCTTCAACGAGGTCTTCATGCTCGGCCTGCTGCTGCACGCGGTGCGTGATCTGCACCTGAGCGCCGCCGTGATCGGACTCGTCTTCACCGCCGGCGGGGTCGGGTCGTTCGTCGGGGCGTGGTTCGGCTCGCGCGTCACCGGCCGCTTCGGCTACGGACGCGTGCTGCTCGTGACGCTGCTGCTCGGCAACACCGCCCCGCTCGCCCTCGCCTTCTTCTCCCGGGCGACGTTGCCCTTGCTGTGCCTGGTGTTCGCCGTGGTCGGCGTCGGGATCGGCGTCGCCAACGTGCACGCCGTCAGCCTGCGCCAGGTCACGCTCCCCGATCGCCTGCGCGGCCGGGTCAACGCGGCGTACCGGCTGATCTCCTGGGGCGCCATCCCACTCGGCGCCACACTCGGCGGTGTCGCCGCCGCCGAGCTGGGCGCACGGCCGGCGATGCTGCTCGGCGCGGCGGGCGTCGCGACCTCGACGCTCTGGGTCGCGTTCTCCGGAGTGCCGCGCCTGCGCACGATCGAGGAGGCTGCGGTCACCGGCTGAGCTGTCGACGTCGCCACAAGGCTCGCGTCGAGCCTGGGTGAAGTCCCGGGTGAGTGAAGGCCGGTGGGCAGCAACCCCGAGTCACCCATGACTGCACCCGCGACTCGCCCCATGACCGCAGCGCAGCGGGTGGGTGCTAAGGGCCACCGTGCGCCGGCCGACAGTACGGGTACGGCGAGCCGTGCGTGCCGCCGTACCGGGAGCGGCATGTCGATCACCGCAGTGGCCGCCGGGTTGACCCGCGTCCATGTCGTCGCGATCGGCATCGCGCTGGCCGCCGCCGGAACGGGCGGCTGGCTGGTGCTGCGGCCGGAGGCGCTGCGGACGCCCGACCGGATCGCCGGGCTGGAGCTGCAGACCGACGGCCTGTACGGCGCGGCGCAGCAACGGCTCGCCGCGGCGGCTGACGCCGAGCGGCGCCTCAGCAAGACGGTGAGCGCGGTGTACGGCCGGCCGGGCGCCGAGCTGCCGACGCTCGGTGTCGCCGCCGGCGTCATTGGCGTGGGGCACGGCGACGAGATCGTGGGGTCACTGCTCAACGCGCTGCGTACGACGGGAGTCACCATCGACACCGCGGCGGCCTACCCGGCCGGCTCCGACGACGGTTTCGAGTGCGGCGGCGTCACGGCGAGGGTGCTCGGCGGCGGGCCGCTCGCGGCGACGTACTGCACCTGGTGGGACGAGCGGACCGTCGGCGCCGTGGTCGTCTACGGCCTGGCAGACGAGGAGAGCCGCAACCTGGCGCTGCAGACGAGGAAGGCCGTCGCGCCCTGACCGCATCGGGCTACGCCTTCGCGAGCAGCTCCTCGAGCACGCGGACGACGAGCTCGTGGTCCTGCTGCTGCGGCAGCCCGGAGACGGTCACGACGCCGACTCGTCCCTTGCCGCGGACGATGATCGGGAACGCGCCGCCGTGCGCCGCGTAGGTCGCCGGGTCGAGCTCGGTCTCCGGGTCGACGTCGCGCTCGGCGTAGCCGCGCCCGACGTAGAACGAGCTGTGGCCGAGCTCGTCGACGACCCGCGACTTGCGGCGGATCCAGTCGGCCTGCTCTAACTCGCTCCCGGGCAGCGCAGCGCGGAAGACCTGCTGCTCGCCGTACCGGACGTCGATCGTGACCGGCAGGTCCGCGGCGCGGGCCGTCTCGACGAGAGCCGTCCCGAGCGCCCACGCCGTGTCGTGATCGAACGCGTCGAACTGCAGCCGCTCCTCCTGCGCGAGCAGCGTGGGCAGGTCGGGCGGCTGCTGGTCCGGCACGGTCACTCCCGGGCGTCGGCGCGTTATGGTGCGTCAGGCTACCCAGACGGAGGGCGGTCGGCGTCGGCAAGTCGAGCGTCGCATGCGCGATGTCGGCGCAGCTTGCTGCTGCGGGGGTCGCGCACTGCCTCGTGGACGGCGACAACCTCTGCCACACGCTCGTTGTCCCTACGCCAACTGTGCTCCGAGTACCCACCCTCGAATGGCTCGCTTGATCGAAGGTGGCGACCGGACGCACCGGCCAACTCACCGTCCAAGGTCGACACACGGCGGTGCTGCCGGGCGCACTTCACGCCGCGACTCCCCGCGGCGATCGCAGCTGTGTCGACGGCGGCGTGGTCCCGTCCGGCGAGCGGGCTCTGCAGGTCCTCGCCGGTCCCGGCGTGATCAACGAGATTCGAGCAGCGGATCGGGTCGCGATGCCTGCTGCGTCAGCAGTGACCGCATCTCGAGAAGGTTGTCGATCACGTCCTGCACCGGCTGACGCTCGCTCGCCGTGCCGGTCGCGAACTCGGTCAGCATCGCGTCGACGTCCTCTAGCGTCGGGCAATCTTCGACCGCCGACGCCAGCGCGAACATCTTGTTGTCGTTCATGTCGGTCCTTCGGTCATGGCGATCCGGGGTTCGTCGGATCGAAACGGTTGAAGCAACGGATGGCAGATCGACAGGCGCTACCCGTGTTCGCGACGCCGACAGCCGGCCATCGAGCGCGGTGACCCGGCGCTGCCTGGCACGCGTCCGCCGAGCGGCGTCGACGCTGGCGGCGTTGCACTGACGCGTCGCGAGAACTTCGCGCGGCTGAACGACCCGTCGCCGTACTCGCGTGCGAGGTTCGCCAGCTGCTCCTCGTCAGTCGCGAGCTTCCTCACCAAGTCTTCGATCCTGTCGGCCTGGCGGTTCGCCCCTGCGGAGGCGTGAACCTGGCCCCCTGGATGCAGGGCGGCACCGCCTCGTTGCCGGGTCGTCCACGTCGTCGACGATGTGGCGGTCCATCCGGAGTACCTCGTCGACGCGGAGCAACATCGTCGTCTCCGTCAGCGCCTGGCGCATCCCGCTCGGCCGGCCGCGGACATCAGGAGTGCTAGCGGCCGCTCTCGTCAAGACCAGCCGACCGGCGCGGCGCGCGTTCTGCGCCGTAGTCTGGTCGGGTGAGCATCACGACTGGACCGTCCGTCGCCCTCGAGAACCGCTATGCCCGGGAACTCCGCGAGTTGGTGTCACCGTGGCGGGCGGACGAGGTCGCCGAGCCCAGGCTGCTCGCACTCAACGAGACACTGGCCGAAGATCTCGGTCTTGATGTGGCCTGGCTGCGCGGCCCAGACGGTGTGCGGTTTCTCGTCGGAAACGCGGTGCCGGAGGGTGCGACGCCGGTCGCCCAGGCCTACGCCGGCCACCAGTTCGGTGGTTATGTTCCTCGGCTCGGAGACGGTCGGGCGCTGCTGCTCGGCGAGCTCGTCGACCGGCAGGGCGGACTGCGGGACATTCACCTCAAAGGCTCGGGTCGCACTCCTTTCGCGCGGGGTGGTGATGGCCTCGCGGCGGTGGGCCCGATGCTGCGCGAGTACGTCATCAGTGAGGCGATGCACGCCCTTGGCATCCCGACGACACGCTCGCTCGCGGTGGTCTCGACCGGGCGCTCGGTGCTTCGCGAGACGGCGCTGCCGGGCGCCGTGCTTGCTCGAATTGCGAGCAGCCACTTGCGTGTGGGGACCTTTCAGTACGCGCGCGCGACAGGCGACCTAGGGCTCCTCCGGCGTCTCGCCGACCACGCGATCTCCCGCCACCACCGCACCGCCGCTGGCGCGGAGCGCCGGTATCTCGCCCTTTTCGAGTCCGTGGTCGCGGCCCAGGCGTCGCTGATCGCGCAATGGATGCTGGTCGGCTTCGTGCACGGGGTGATGAACACCGACAACACGACAATCTCCGGCGAGACGATCGACTACGGCCCGTGCGCGTTTCTGGACGCGTTCGACGCCGCCACCGTGTACAGCTCCATCGACCACGGTGGCCGGTACGCCTATGGCAACCAGCCGGTGGTGGCCGAGTGGAACCTGGCGCGGCTCGCGGAGGCGCTGCTCCCGCTATTCGACGACGACGGGGAGCGGGCGGTTCAGCTGGCAGTCGGGTCGCTGGGAGCGTTTCGACCGCGGTACGACGCCGCGTGGTCCACCGGCATGCTGAGGAAGCTCGGGCTGCACCGCGAGGCTACGGATTCCGCCGGCGGCCCGGATGCAGCAACTATGACGCTGGTCGATGACCTGGTCGCTCTCCTGCAGGAGAACCACGTCGACCTCACGGCGTTCTTCCGCAGTCTCAGCGCCGCTGCGCGCGGCGACACCAACCCCGCGCGCAGCCTCGTCCTCGACCTCGCCGGCATCGACGACTGGCTCGGCCGCTGGCGCGCCCTCGGCCCGGACCCCGATGAGATGGATCGGGTCAACCCCGTCTACATTCCGCGCAACCATCTCGTTGAAGGGGCCCTGGCCGCCGCGACCGCGGGTGATCTCGCGCCGGTCCAGCAGTTGTTGCGGGCGGTCACCGCTCCGTACGACGAGCGGCCGGGGCTGGAGCAGTACGCCGCCCCGGCCTCGGAGGACTTCGCTCGTGCTTACCGGACCTTCTGCGGCACCTGACTGGTGCCGGCGTCGGGTAGCAGCGACTTGCTCGAAGCAGGCCAGCGGGAGCGCAGCGATCCAACTGCGCACGTTGGTGCGGGGCGCGGTTCGGGGCACCGAACCACGCGCACAAACACCGACAGTTAGCAGGCACACCTCGCTGGGGTAGACCGGAGGGATCGTGCCCTCATCGGGTGCGCAGCAGCCAGAAGGAGCAGCCCATGACGGAGACCCCCCAGCATCCGAGTACCGCACTCACCGAGGGCGAGCAGCAGACCGTCCGGTCCGCCGTCCCACGCGCCTGCGCCCTCGTCGCCCAGGCGGAGCCCGGGTTCTTCGACACGTTCAAGGAGTCCTTCGCCGCGAGTAAAGCAGTCAAGGCGGCCACGCCTGACATGCAGAAGCTCGTCACCGGAGGAGGTCTCCCGGAGATGCCCTCCGGCGGCAAGGAAGAGGTCAACGCCCGCACCCTTGAGCTCCTCAAGCAGGCCGTCCGCATGCTGACGGACAAGGCGCCGCACCTCGTCGAGGAGTACAGGCAGGTCGTGCTTCAGTCCGCGAGGGACGTCGCGGCCGCTGCCGGCGACACGTCCCAGAACGAGACCGCCGCCGTCAGCGAGATCGAGCGCGCGCTCGCCGGCTGATCCCGGTTGCGTCCTGCCGCGATGTCTCGCGCGGGACACCAAGAACTGATCCGTGGCGCCTCACTACGCTGAATCGCCGACCGCAGCATCGCCGATGTCGGACGTGCGGTCGTCGACCTGACGGGCTCGACTACGTCGCCTTGGTACGGCGGACCCTCGCGCGGGGAGCGCGCCCACCGGCCGGCTTCTCCGGCGCGGCCGGCCGCCGGGTCCGCAGCTCGAGCTGGCCGGACTCCACGTCGGCGGACACGATCTGCACGGTGACCGCGTCGCCGTAGCCGAGCCGATCGCCGGCCGCGTCGACCAGCGCGAGGCCGTCGTCGCTCACCGCCCACCCGCGGCCGGGCAGCTCACGGGCGGCGACCATGCCGCTGACCCGCGAGCCGTCGAGCGTCACGAAGATGCCCTTGGCGCTCACGCCGGTGACCCGCCCGGGGTACGACGACGAGGGTTCGGCAGCGACCTGGCGGGCGAGCGTGGCGAGCCAGAAAGCCTTGCGCAGCTGGCTTTCCGCCTGGGAGGCGGTCCGCGCCGCGGCGTTGATGTGAGCGCAGAGCGCCGCCATGTCGTCGGCACCGGGGAAGCCCGCGACGTCGCGTCGCCCGGCAAGGAACGCGTGGATCACCCGGTGCACGGCGAGGTCGGCGTAGCGCCGGATCGGGCTGGTGAAGTGCAGGTAGCCGTCCGAGGCGAGGCCGAAGTGCAGGCCGGCGTCCGGTGTGTAGGACGCCCGCCCCAGGAAGCCGAGCAGGACGTCCCACACGGCGGTGGCGGTCTCGTCGGCCGCGGCGTCGAGCTGCGCCGACAGCGCGGCGAGGCCGAGCGGCGTGAGCGCCGACCCGAACCCCGGGTGGAACCCGGCCGCCGAGCAGAACGCCTCCAGCGCCGGCGCCGCCTCCGGACCGGGCGCCGGATGCACCCGGAAGATGCCTGGCAGACCGCGGTCGACCAGCCAGCGGGCCACCGACTCGTTGGCCGACACCATCAGCCGCTCGATCAGCAGGTTGGCCGGGTTGGCCGGCTGCGCGGCGACCTGCTCGGCGTAGCCCTCGACGACCTCGACGGTCAGCTCCGGCTCGACGCGGCGGGCCTCGACGCCGCCGCGGCGCAGCCGCTGCACGCCGAGCCGCGCGCCCGCCGTACGCAGCCAGCGGAGCGCGTCGAGGATGTCGTCGGGGACGCCGTCGACCGGCCGGCCGGCGAGCACCTCCGCGGCCACGTCGTAGGTGAGCCGGGTGTCGGACCTGATCCGCGTGGCGTAGACGTCGGCGGCGGTGACGACGCCGTCCGTCGCGACGCGCATCTCGACCGTCAGTGCGTCGCGGTCGGCGTCCGGCACCAGGCTCAGCGCGTCCTCGCTGAGCCGCTCCGGCAGCATCGGCCTGGTCCAGCCGGGCAGGTAGACGCTCGTGGCGGCCCGTAGCGCCTCGCGGTCCAGCGCGGTCCCCGGCCGGACGTGCGCCGAGACGTCGGCGATGTGCACGCACACCCGGATGCCGCCGTCGGGGTCGGCCGGGTAGACAGACAGCGCGTCGTCCAGGTCACGCGAGTGCGCGGAGTCGATGGTGAACGTCGGCAGCCCGCGCAGGTCACGGCGGACGACGTCGCCGCCTCGAGACCGCTTGCCGCCCGGCGCGGCCACCGCCTCCACCTCGGCCATCACCTCCGGCGGGTAGTCCACCGCGATCCGGTGCCGCACCCGGATCCGCTCGAGCAGCGCGTCCGCCGACGTCGGGTCGTCCCACTCGTGTGACGGGTTGGCCTCCGCCGCGCCGGTGATGTCAGCGACGACCGCGGCGCCGACGGGCAGGTCGTCGGTGCTGCCGGACAGCGTCCACCGGCCCGACCCGAGGTGCGGGTCGAGGCGCAGCACCAGGCCGTCCTCGACGACGCCGAAGACCTCGGTGCGGACGCGTTCGCGGAACGTCACGGCGGTCGCCGTACCACGGCCGTCGTCCTCCACGACGTAGCTCACGTCGACGCGGTCGTCGGCCAGCAGGCCCTTGGTCATCGGCGGCGGCACGAAGCACGACGTCACCACGGCGCCGTCCGGCCGCGTCTGCTGCTCGTCGAGGTCGACGAACCCGAAGCCGCGCACGTGCGGCCGGAAGACGCCGGTCGTGCTGGCTGCCGCGCCGGTGGGTGTCGCCGGCGCACGGCGGGTGGGTGCGCGGCGGGTGGACGGCCGGCGGGTGGAGCGCGGTGCGGTGGACTCGGTCACCGGGCCACCCTAGCGAGTGCGCTCAGACCCCGATCGGGTGCCACACCGTCTTGGTCTCGACGACCGACAGCAGCCGCTTGGTCGACGGCTCGGCGAGCCAGTCGGCCTCGGTACGGCGGACGATGCGCTTGAGGTTGCCGGCCGCCGCGACCTCGAGGTCGACGGCCAGCTCGGCCGGCGCGCCGGTGACGTCGATGGCGTTGACGTCCATGTGGGCGGCGAGATGCGGCGCGATCTCCGCGACCCGGCCGGTGAGGATGTTGACGACACCCCCTGGTACGTCCGACGTCGCGAGCACCTCGGACAGCGTGACGGCGGGCAGCGGCGCGGACTCGCTGGCGACCAAGACAGCTGTGTTGCCGCTGACGATGACCGGCGCGAGCACGCTGACCAGCCCGAGCAGCGACGAGTCCTGCGGCGCGAGCACCGCCACGACCCCGGTCGGCACCGGCAGCGAGAAGTCGAAGTAGGGACCTGCGACGGCGTTGGCCGAGCCGGCCACCTGGGCGATCTTGTCGGCCCACCCGGCGTACCAGACCCAGCGGTCGATCGCGGCGTCGACGAGCCGGTCCGCGTCCTTTGCGCCGTCGCCGGCGCGCACCTCCTCGACGAACTGCGCGCGCCGCCCCTCGAGCAGCTCGGCCACCCGGTAGAGGACCTGACCGCGGTTGTACGCCGTCGCACCCGACCAGCCCGGGAAGGCCTTCCGCGCGGCGACCACTGCGTCGCGGGCGTCCTTGCGCGATGCCAGCGCGGCGTTGGCCAGGAACTCGCCGTCGGTGGAGATCACCTCGTAGCTGCGCCCGGACTCCGACCGCGGGAACCCACCGCCGACGTACAGCTTGTAGGTCTTGCGCACACCGAGCCGCGGCTCAGACATCGAGGTAGGCCTCCAGCCCGTGCCGGCCGCCCTCGCGGCCGAAGCCGGACTCCTTGAAGCCGCCGAACGGCGACGCCGGGTCGAAGCGGTTGAACGTGTTGGCCCAGACGACACCGGCGCGGAGCTGGTCGGCCATCCAGAGGATCCGGCTCCCCTTCTCGGTCCACACACCGGCCGAGAGGCCGAACGGCGTGTTGTTCGCCTTCTCGACCGCCTCCTGCGGCGTGCGGAACGTCAGCACCGACAGCACCGGGCCGAAGATCTCCTCCCGGGCGATCCGGTGCGACTGGGCGACCCCGGTGAAGAGCGTCGGCGGGAACCAGTAGCCCTGCGCCGGCAGCTCGCACGCCGGCGACCAGCGCTCGGCGCCCTCGGACTCGCCGACGTCGGACAGCTCGCGGATCTTGGCCAGCTGCTCGGGGGAGTTGATCGCGCCGATGTCGGTGTTCTTGTCCAGCGGGTCGCCGAGCCGCAGCGTGCCGAGCCGGCGCTTGAGCCGGTCGAGCAGCGCGTCGGCGATCGACTCCTGCACGAGCAGCCGCGAGCCCGCGCAGCAGACGTGACCCTGGTTGAAGAAGATGCCGTTGACGATGCCCTCGACCGCCTGGTCGAGCGGCGCGTCCTCGAAGACGACGTTGGCGGCCTTGCCGCCGAGCTCCAGGGTGAGCTTCTTCTGCGAGCCGGCCACGGTGCGGGCGATGAGCTTGCCGACGTCGGTCGACCCGGTGAACGCCACCTTGTTGACGTCGGGGTGACCCACCAGCGTGGCACCGGTCTGGCCGGCGCCGGTGACGATGTTGACGACGCCGGGCGGCAGGTCCGCCTGCTGGCAGACCTCGGCGAAGAGCAGGGCCGACAGTGGCGTGGTCTCGGCCGGCTTGAGCACGACGGTGTTGCCGCAGGCGAGCGCCGGCGCGATCTTCCAGGCGAGCATCAGCAGCGGGAAGTTCCACGGGATGACCTGCGCGGCGACGCCGAGCGGCCGCGGGTCGGGACCGTGTCCGGCGTACCCGAGCTTGTCGGCCCAGCCCGCGTAGTAGAAGAAGTACGCCGCAGCCAGCGGTACGTCGACGTCGCGCGACTCGCGGATCGGCTTGCCGTTGTCGATCGACTCGAGCACCGCCAGCTCTCGGCTGCGCTCCTGGATCAGCCGGGCGATCCGGAAGATGTACTTGGCCCGCTCCGCACCGGGCATGGCGCCCCAGCCGCCGTCGAAGGCCTTGCGGGCCGCGGCGACCGCCCGGTCGACGTCCTGCTCGCCGGCGGTCGAGACCTCGGCGAGCACCTCCTCGGTGGCCGGGTTGATCGTCTTGAACACGTCGCCGTCGACCGGTGCCGTCCACTCGCCGCCGATGAACAGCCCGTAGGACGAGCGGATCTGCACGATGTCGCGCGACTCGGGCGCTGGTGCGTAGTCCCAGGTCATGTCAGTCCAGGGTGAAGTAGTCGGGACCGGAGTAGGCGCCGGTGCGCTGCTTCGCCCGCTGCATCAGCAGGTCGTTGAGCAGCGTCGACGCGCCGATCCGGAACAGGTCGGGCGTGAGCCAGTCGTCGCCGAGCGTCTCCTTGACGAGCACGAGGTACTTGATCGCGTCCTTGGCCGTGCGGATGCCGCCGGCCGCCTTGACGCCGATCCGCGCGCGGCCGCTGACCTCGTAGAAGTCGCGCACCGCCTCGAGCATCACGAGGACCACCGGCAGTGTCGACGCCGGCTGCACCTTGCCCGTCGAGGTCTTGATGAAGTCGCCGCCGGCGAGCATCGCCAGCCAGGAGGCGCGGCGCACGTTGTCGTAGGTGACAAGCTCGCCGGTCTCCAGGATCACCTTGAGGTGGGCCGCGCCGCAGGCCTGCTTGACCGCCACGATCTCGTCGTACACCTGCTGGTAGCGGCCGGACAGGAACGCGCCGCGGTCGATCACCATGTCGATCTCGTCGGCGCCGGCCGCCACCGCGGCCTGCACGTCCGCGATCTTGACCGGCAGAGCGGCGCGGCCGGACGGGAACGCCGTCGCGACGCTGGCGATGTGGACCTCCGAGGTCTTCAGCGCCTTGGCCGCGGTCTCCACCAGGTCCGGGTAGACGCACACTGCGGCGACCGGGGGAGCGGTCGGGTCGCTCGGGTCGGGGCGCCGCGCCTTGCTGCACATAGCGGTCACCTTGCCGGGGGTGTCGGCGCCCTCGAGCGTGGTGAGGTCGATCATCCGGATCGCCATGTCGAGCGCCCAGAGCTT
>DASQMY010000041.1:0-3965 GCA_035645255.1 Mycobacteriales bacterium | reverse complement strand
ATCAGCCACGGCATGGGAACCAGGGGCGCGACCGCCGACTGGGTCGCGGACGACGACACCGGCACGTTCACCTACAACACGCACGAGAGCGTCCGGGTGTTCGCGCGTAGCGGCGGCTCGCTGCTCCTCAGCAGCAAGATGGCGTTCCATGTCACGAGGGTCGACGGCGAGCTACGCGTCGTGCGGGACCGCTTCGAGGTGTCCTGCGCCGGCTGACCTGACGCTGCGCAGCGCAGGGTTTACGGGCGTCTGCGCGCGGTCTACGTTGCGCGCATGACCTCCGGGGCGCCCCGGATCCGCTTGCTCGGGCGCATCGCCGTCGAAGGCTCGGACCTGGCCCTCGGCCCGCCGAAGCAGTGCGCGCTGCTGTGCGCCCTCGCGCTGGCTCCTCGGACGGTCGTGTCCAACGCGGAGCTGATCGCCGCGTTGTGGGACGAGCCGCCGCCGTCGGCCCCCGCAGTGCTGCAGACGTACATATCGGGACTCAGGCGAGTGCTGGAGGCGGATCGTGAGCAGGGCCAGCCGTGGCAGGTCCTGCTCACGAGACGTCCTGGCTACCTGCTTGACGTAGACCCGATGGATGTCGATGCCGAACGGTTCGCGCGCGGGGTCGACGCCGGTCGCACCGCGCTTCGGCGCGGGCGACCGGAGCAGGCCGCCGCGCTGCTCGTGGAGGCGCTGCTCGAATGGCACGGCGAGCCGCTGGCCGACGCCGGCGACGCCCCCGTCGCGCAAGACGCGCGACGACGTCTAGAAGCGCTTCGGCTGGACGCTCTCGAACTGCGGATCAGCGCGGACCTCGCCGCCGGACGACACGCCGAGCTGGTGCCCGAGGTGCAGCGGCTGGTGGCCGAGGAGCCGTTCCGGGAAGGGCTGCGTGCCTCGCTCGTCGTCGCGCTGTACCGCTGCGGCCGGCAGGCCGACGCGCTGCGGGCGTACGAGGAAGGCCGGCTGCTCCTGGCGGAGGAGCTGGGCGCGGACCCGGCGCCGGAGCTGCAGCGGCTGTACCAGCAGGTGCTGCATCACGATCCGGCGCTGCAGGCGCCCGCCACCGATTCGGTACCTGACGACGGCCGGGACGGCCCGATCGCCGTGGAGCCCGCGCCCATGACGGCGATCCACGCCGCCGCGCCGCCCGAGGCCCGTCCGCGTGGCCGCACGCGTACGCGACACGGTCTCCGGCCGAAGGCTGCCGCGCTGACCGCAGCGGCGGTCCTGGTCGGCTCAGTGGTCGCAGTGGCGCAGCTCAACGCCAACCGGACGGCGCATGCGGCGGAGCTGGAGCCCGGCGCGGTGGGGCTGGTGGACATCAAACGCCGGGCGGTGTCGGCGCAGGCGGTCCTAGGTGAGCGACCGAGCGCGCTCGTCGCCGACCGCGGCACGCTCTGGGCGGCGCTGCCGGTGAGGGGCGTCCTCGCCTCTGTCGACGCGTCGGCACCGTCCGCCGTACGCGAGCTGACGCTCGATCCGGGGCTTGCCGGCGCCGCGGTCGGCGACGGTGCCCTGTGGGTGACCCAGCCGGACCAGCGATCGCTCGTGCGGATCGACGCTGCATCGGGTCGGGTGGCGCGACGCATCCCGGTGGGTGGGCTGCCGGGACCGGTCGCCTCGACACCCGGCACCGTCTGGGTCGGCAACCGACTCGACGACACCGTCTCTCGCGTCGACACCGTCACCGGTGCGGTCGTGGCAACGATCGCCGTAGGCCGAGACCCCGTGGCGCTGTCGGCTACTGGCGACGCCGTCTGGGTGGTCGGGGCCGGCGACGCGTCACTGACCCGCATCTCGGTAGCGGGCTCGACCGTGCAGCGCTTCCGGCTTTCCGGGTCCCCTACCGACGTCCTGGCGACGCATGGCGCAGTGTGGATCAGCGACGCGACCGCAGGCACCGTCGCGCGGGTCGACCCGGTCACCGGTTCGATCCGGTCGTCCACGGCGGTCGGTGCCGGGGCGGCTGACCTCGCGGCGACCGACGAGGCAGTTGTCGTCGGCAGCGCGTACGACGGCTGGCTCGCGGTTCTCGCGCCGCCGACCGGCGACGTCGTACGTAGGCTCGATCTCGGCGCCTCGCCGCTCGCGGTCCACTCCGACGGGCGGCGGGTCTGGGCCGGATCGGCGGCAGCAGTGCCGGCCGGCCGTCGGGGCGGGACGCTGCGCGTCGCCGTACCCCAGCCGATCGAGTCGCCCGACCCCGCGGCGGCATCCTCTTCGAACGGCTGGGCCGTCACGTCACTCACCCATGCCGGGCTCACCGCTGTTCGCAGGGCGGGTGGGGCCGACGGCACGGTCGTCGTGCCCGATCTTGCGGTGACGCTCCCTGTGCCGACAGACGGTGGACTGACGTGGACCTTCCGCCTGCGACCGGGAATCACGTACTCGACCGGAGGCACGGTCCAACCCAGCGACGTGCGGCCGTCGTTCGAGCGGCTGGTGGGGGACGGCGTCCCCTACTACGCGGCTATCGCGGGCGCCGACCGATGCAGTCCGCAGGCGTGCGACCTCAGCGACGGCATCACCGCAGACGACAACGAGCGGACGGTGACGTTCCACCTGGCGCGCCCGGACCCCGACTTCCTCGCGGGCCTCGCGCTGCCGATCGCGGCAGTTCTCCCGGCAAGCGCTCCGCCCGTCGTGTCTCCGGATGACGCCTCCGGGTTCGCCTGGTCCGGCTTCGCCGCGACCGGCGCCTACCGGGTGCTCACCGTGACCGGCACGACCGTCGTACTGGTGCGCAACGAGCACTTCCGGTCGTGGTCGGCCGCAGCCGCGCCGGACGGCGTCGCGGACCGCATCGAGATCCGCTACGGCGTCGATGCGGCGGCTGCCGTGCGAGATGTGCTGGCCGGACGGGTGGACATCGCACTCGACCCTCCCCCCGGGCAGCTGGACGAGCTGGCGACCCGGTTCCCCACTCAGCTGCAGCGGTACGACGAACCCGGAGTTCAGCGCCTGCTGCTCGACACCCGCAACCCGCCCTTCAACAGCGTTCTCGCGCGCCGCGCCGTCGCCATCGCGGTCGACCGCCAGGCAGCCGCGGCCGCCCTCGCTCCTGACCTGCTCGCGGCGCCCGGCTGCCAGGTGCTACCGCCGGTCGTACCCGGCTACCAGCCGTACTGCCCGTTCGGCACAGGTGCCGGCGACCGCGCCCGACGGCCGGACGTCGCCGCGGCACGGGTTCTGGTCAACAGGTCCGGGACCACCGGCGCAAGGGTCAGGCTGCTCGCACCGCCGCCGCGCGGTGCTGCGGCAGAGGTCGCCGCGCGGGCGCTGCGAGATATCGGCTACGCGGTCGATCTGCGGATCATCCGGGGCGACTACTTCCGCCTGGTCGCAGACACCCGAACGACGCCCGAGGCGCATCTCGCCGGCTGGTACGCCGAGTCGCCGACGGCCGCGTCGTTCGTCCGGTTGGTGCGCTGCGCGGCGTACGTCGAGCGTGCTGACCAGAACACCAACCTCAACGTCGCGGGCTACTGCGACCAGACCGCCGAACGCCTGATCGAGACCGCGCACCGGGCACAGCAGGACGACCCGGCTGCGGCGGCGAGTGCTTGGCGGGCCGTCGACCGACACCTCACCGACACGGTGGCGTGGGTGCCGCTGGCGACCCTGCAGCGGGCCGTCGTCCGCGCGGCCGGTGCCTCGCCCGTGGTGTACATCCCGCTGCTCGGGCCGGCGCTGGAGCTCACCTCGCCGGCCGCGCGCTAGCCGGTGCGCACAGGTGCCCCGGCCTCCATGAGGCCAGGGCACTTGTCTGTCACCACTCCTGTGACCATCCACGGTCGAGAACCGCGAACACGCCTGGGTAGGTGGGTCGGCCGGTAGGGTGTTCACGGATGTCTAGACTGCCTGCTGGGAAGACCCGTGGGGCGCGTCGTGTTCGTCGCCCGCACACCGCGTTCATGATCGTTGCACGCACCCGTGGCTTGGCCGCTGCTGGCCGGTTGTGGCCGGTTCTGGCCGCT
>DASQMY010000040.1:0-4225 GCA_035645255.1 Mycobacteriales bacterium | reverse complement strand
CTCCTCGGCGCTGTTGATGACCGCGGCCTGGTCGAGCACCCAGCCCGCCTGCTCTGGGAAGTCCGGGGGTGCAGCCCCCGCGGCGCCGGCCGGGCCCGCCACGCCGATCACCGCCGCTGCGACGGCGTACCAGAGTCGTCTCGCTCGCACAGCAGTCCCCCGTCAGCGACGTGGCGGCCAGGCTACCGGTCTGCGGTCGCTGCCGAGCCCGCAACCGCGAAGGCCGCCAGCAGCGGCGCCAGCTGCGGTGACTCCTTGAGCTGCTCGAGCGACACCGGCCGGTCGCCGCCGGCGCCATCCGGCTCGGCGAGCGGGAGCTGCCAGTTGGGGTGCACGTCGTCGGTGGTGCCCGGCACGTTGGGCTGCCGGCGGTCGAGCGTCACGTCCGAGAGCGCGGCGAGGACCAGCCGGCACGGCGACCGCGCCAGCAGTCCGTGCATGCCGGCCACCAGATCGGCCAGCTCGGGCGACCCGCCGATCAGGCCCTCCGTCGCCATCAGCTCCACGAGCTGCTCGCGCTCGTGGATCGACTGCTGGAGCTCGGACTCGGCGCGCTCGTCGTCGAGCAGGCCGACCTCGCGGTAGAGCCGGACGCGCTCGTCGGTGAGGTAGCCGGCCGCTGTGGGGAGGTCGTGCGTGTTGACCGTCGCGAGCGAGAGCTCGTGCCAGTCGGCCGGCGGGACCGGCGCCGACCAGTCGTCGGTGCGCTGGAAGTACAGGACGGCCGAGCCGAGGATCCCGTTGTCGTGCAGCGTCTCGCGCACGCCGCGCGGCACCGTCCCGAGGTCCTCGCCGATGACGATCGCGCCGGCCCGGTCGGCTTCCAGCACGAGGACGCCCAGCAGGTCGTCCGCCGGGTAGGTGACGTAGGTCCCGTCCGCGGCCGTGCAGCCGGGCGGGATCCAGAACAGCCGGAACAGCGCGAGGACGTGGTCGATCCGGATCCCGCCCGCGTGCCGCGTGGTCGCCCGGAGCATGTCGCGGAAGGCGGCGTAGCCGGTGGCGGCCAGCCGGTCCGGCCGCAGCGGCGGCTGCGACCAGTCCTGCCCCTGGTGCGCGTAGAGGTCGGGCGGCGCGCCGACGGTGATGCCGATCGCCAGGGCGTCACGCATCGACCAGCCGTCGGCGCCGCCCGGGTCGACGCCGATCGCGAGGTCGTGGATGACCCCGATGGCCATGCCCGCTGCGCGTGCCGCCTCCTGCGCGCCGGCCAGCTGCTCGTCACAGAGCCACTGCAGCCAGCGGTGATAGTCGATCCGGTCGGCGTGCTCCCCGCGGGCCAGGTCGACCGCCGGCCCGCGCGGGTCGTGCAGCTCCGCCGGCCAGTCGTGCCAGTCGGCGCCGTGCAGCTCCGCGAGCGTGCAGAAGGCCGCGAAGTCGTCGACCGCCGCTCCCACCCGCTCGCGGTATGCCGCGTAGGCGGTGGCCCGCTCCGGGCTGCTGGGCGCCGCGTGCAGCAGCTCGAGCGCCTCCGCCTTGGCCCGCCAGACGGCGTCGCGGTCGATCCGCTCGACCGGACCGGTGGCGAGCAGAGCGGACAGCTCGTCCACGCGGGCGCGAACCTGCGCGGGCGCCGACTCGAGCTCCGGTACGGCGACGACGTCGAGGTAGATCGGGTTGACGAACCGCTTGCTCGACGGGAAGTACGGCGAGCCCGGGATCGGGTGCACGGGCGTCACCGCGTGCAGCGGGTTGATCAGGACCGCCGCCGCGCCGAGCTCGGAGCCGCTCCAGTGCACCAGCTCGGTCAGGTCCCCGATGTCGCCGATGCCCCAGCTGCGTGAGGACATGACGGCGTACAGCTGCAGCATGAAGCCCCAGGGCCGCCGGGCCGTGGCCGGCCAGGGTGCGCGCCGGGGCGCGACGATCAGGTGCCCGCTCGCGCTGCGCCCACCGGCCCCGACGGTGACCGTGTGGTAGCCGGTCGGCAGGTCCGCCACGACCGCGGTGGCCGCGACGATGAAGGACCCGTCGACCTCGCGGCGATCCCCGCCGGGCACGACGTCGGCAGCCAGCTCCGCACCGTCCTCGGTGGTGACCACGACGGTCGCGGTCGCGCCGTCCGGGACGTGCAGCGGGATCTCGATCGGGCCGCCGGAGCGGCGCACCACTGTCGGCGACACCAGGTCCCGCCACGGCCGCTCCTCGGCAGCCTCGAGCGCCGCGGCGATCGACTCCGGCGTGCCAGCGTCGACGCCCATGGCAGCGAGCACCGCGCGGACCGTGCTGTCCGGGACGGTGCGGGGGTCACCCTTGTAGTCCTCGTACTCGGTGGCGACGCCGTAGCAGGCGGCCAGCCGCTCGAGCGGCTCGGTCACCACATCGGCGGCCGGCGGTCGGCCCAGGGCCGAGCGGCCTCCAGCTGCGCGGACAGCGCCACCAGCGTGACCTCGTCGGCGGGCCGGCCCACCAGCTGGACCCCCACCGGGAGCCCGTCCGGCGTCCAGTGCAGCGGGACGCTGACCGCCGGCTGACCGCTCATGTTGTAGGGCGCGGTGAACGGCGTGAAGGCGACCTGGTCGTCGAAGTCCGCCCAGGGGTCGGCGTCGTTGCGGAAGCCGCCGACGGCGCGCGGCAGCTGCGCGAGCGTCGGTGTCAGGACGGCGTCGTAGCCACTGGTCGCGACGATCGCCTGCCGGCTGGCGAGGCGCAGCGCGAACATCGCCGCGTTGAACTCGACCGCTGACGTCGCGAGGCCGCGGTCGCGCAGCGCGCGGGTCAGTGCGCGGATGTGGTCGACGCCCTCCGGCGGCACGGGCACGCCAGCGGCCGACACCGACCACACGGTCTTGAACGGCTCGAGCAGCTCGTCGCCGTACGGCCGCGGGATGTCGACCACCTCGTGGCCGAGCGTCTCGAGCAGTGCGGACGCCCCGTCGTACGCCGCCCGGCACTGCGGGTCGAGCGGGTGTCCGAGGACCGGATCGGCGTACCGTCCGACGCGCAGCCGGCCGGGGGCGCGATCAGCCGCTGCCAGGAACGACGTCGCCGGCGGCGCTGCCCAGAACGGATCCCCGGGCATCGGGCCAGCCATCGCGTCCAGCATCGCCGCCGCGTCGCGCACCGTACGGGCGAGCGGGCCCATGACGGCGAGGCCGCTGACCTCCGCGTTGAGGGGGCCGTTGCTGACACGGCCACGCGACGGCTTGATGCCGAAGAGCCCGCACGCCGACGCCGGGATGCGGATCGAGCCGCCGCCATCGCTGCCCTGGGCGAACGGGAGCAGCCCCGCGGCCACCGCCGCAGCAGCGCCGCCGGACGAGCCGCCGGCGCTGCGGGAGAGGTCCCACGGCGTCCGCGCCGGCGGCGCGACGTCCGGCTCGGTGTAGCACGGCAGGCCGAACTCCGGCGTGCTGGTCTTGCCGAGGCTGATGGTGCCGGCGGCGCGGAGCCGCGTGACGACATGGTCGTCGAGCTCCGGCACCCAGCCGGCGAAGACCTTGGAGCCGAGCGTCGTCGCTACGCCGGCAGTCAGGTTGAGGTCCTTGATCGCCGTCGGGACTCCGTGCAGCGGGCCCACGTCCATGCCGTCGGTCACCGCCCGCTCCGCCGTCTTGGCCGCCGCGCGCGCCGCGTCGGCGGTCACCGTGACGAACGCGCCGACCCCGTCCGACAGCCGCTCGACCCGGTCGAGGTAATGGTCGACGAGGTCGACGGGTGAGACCTCGCGCGACCGCACCAGGCGCGCCTGCTCCAGCGCGGAGAGGTCGTGAAGATCGGGCATACCCCACCGTAACGCGGACTCTTGCGGTAATTCACCTGCGGCCGGAGCCCCCGAGGTGCGACCGTGGTGACCCGTGAGCTATCTCGACGTTGCACATGCCTCCTTCATGCTGCCGAGCGGCCGGGTCCTGCTCGACGACGTGTCGTTCCGCGTCGGCGACGGTGCCCACGCCGCGCTCGTCGGCGCCAACGGGACGGGCAAGACGACGCTGCTGCGCATGATCGCCGGGGACCTCGCTCCGGACTCCGGGTCGATCACGTCCGACGGCCGGCTCGGCGTGATGCGCCAGTTCATCGGGTCCATCCGCGACGACAGCACCGTCCGTGACCTGCTCCTCGGCCTCGCGCCCGCCGCCGTACGCGACGCCGGCCTCGCGGTCGACGCGGCCGAGATAGCGATGATGGAGTCCGACGACGAGCCGACGCAGATGCGGTACGCCGAGGCGCTGTCGCACTGGGGCGACGTCGGCGGCTACGAGGCCGAGGTGCTGTGGGACGTCTG
>DASQMY010000039.1:0-16475 GCA_035645255.1 Mycobacteriales bacterium | reverse complement strand
GGTCGAGCCCGGCCGCACGGAGCAGCCCGAGCCGTGCCGGCGAACCGGACGCCAGCACGAACGGCCGGCGTCCGGCTGCGCCGGAATCGGACGACTTCGGGATCGAGCCCGCCACGAAGGCTCCCGTCTGCTCTACTGGTGTGGACGCACGTCCTGGAGGACGACCACCATGACATCACGCTCGTCGGACTCGAGCCCGCTCGACGCGAGCCCGCGCGACGACAGGTCGCCGGGCTCGCGCCGGCGGACGGGCGGCGGCACGCGACTTGCTCTCGCCGGGCTGGCCGGTGCGGCGGTGTCGATCGTCGCCGTCGTCCCGCAGGTGGTCGGCCGATCGGACCGGGCGACGCACGCGGTCGCGGACGCCGACCTCGTCGCCGCCGCGGACAGCTACCTCGCGCAGGCCGATCCCGGCACCGAGACGACACCGCAGGACACCGCGGACCAGCAGGTGCCGGCCGGCCCGAAGGCGGACGGCGACCGGCCGGGCAACGGCAAGGGGAAGGCTAAGGGCAAGGCGAAGGGCCTCGGCAAGCGCGACGCCAATGGCAACCGACTGGGCAAGCGTGACAGCGCCGACGGGCAGCAGCGCGGGCGCGGACCGGGCAACGGCCGCGGTCTCGGGCTCGGCCGGGTGAAGGGGCCTGCCGGCGGCCGGGTCACGCACGGCGAGTTCGTGGTCCGCACGAAGAGCGGCTTCACCACCGCATTCGTCCAGCAGGGCGAGGTCACCGCCGCGACCGCGACCTCCGTCACCGTCGAGAGCGCCGACGGCTACACCAAGACCTACACCGTCTCCGGCGACACCAAGCTGACACCGAAGCGGGCCGAGGGCGCCGCAGCCGCAGCCGTCGGCAGCCGCGCGCGCGTCATCGGCACCCGCGACGGCGACACCTTCACCGTCCGCCGCCTGCACCTCCGGCCGCCGAAGTCCGCGGTCGACACCGACTGACGAAGCGGCTCCTGGCGCCGGCGGGCCCACTTCTGTGAATTCGCGTACACGGCGCACGCTCAGCCACCCCAGATTCCGGCGCGCAACTTCACACAAGTCGCGGCAGCGGCGAAGCGTGGCTCGACCGGCGAGCCGCACCGGCTGTCCAGAGCCGGAGGAGGACGAGCTTTAGCCCGGCGCGTCCACGACCCGGATCCGAACTGCGCGGAACGCCGGCGGCGTCGCTTCCAGCACCTTCAGCCGCGGGTCGACGACCTCGAGCAAGCGGTCGACGACGAGCGGGCGAAGCGGCTCGAGGCGGATGTCGTCGAGCACCCCGGTCGCCGCCCGCCGATCGCCGCCGAGCACCACCGCATCCAGCGTCGGCGCCACCGGCAGCAGGATGCGGGCCGCGACGTCGGCCGCCTCGTCGAGGGCGACCTTCGCCTGTCCCTCGCGCCGCCGGGCGAAGCGCTGCTGCGACCAGCCGCCGGCCGCGCTCCGGCCGTGCACCTGCCGGGAGCCGACCTTCGACGAGACGAGCGACGTCCCCTCGAAGACGCCGGCCGCGTAGCCGCCCAACCGCACGAGCAGGACCCCGACCCGACGGGAGGCGAGCGCGTGCTCCACCAGCCCGGCGTACGGCGGTGCGCCGGCGGTCTCCACCGCGACCGGCGACAACGGCGGGAACGGCACGTCCACCTCCGCGCGCGCTCGGTCACCAGTGACCAGGTCGACCCGCTCCGGCGCCGCTGCGACGGACATCACGCCGCCGTGCTGCTCGGCGAACCGCGACAGCCACCCGGCCAGCCGGTCCGGAGCCACGTCGACCCAGAAGCCGCCGCCGGCCGCTGGGCGGCGCTTCACGGCGTGACGAGCTGCGCCGCGACCACCACGCGGTTGCGGCCCTCGCGCTTCGCGTCGTAGAGCGCGGCGTCGGCCTGCGCGAGCAGGTCACTGGTGGCCAGCCGGTGCGCCGGCGACGACCCGGCGAGCCCGACGCTCACCGTGAGCAGGCCGAGCTCGGAGCCGACGTGCGCGACAGCGAGGTCCTCGAGCCGCCCGCGGATCCGTTCCACGGCGACCCGGCCGCCCTCGACCGACTGCTCGGGCAGCAGCACCAGGAACTCCTCGCCGCCGATTCGGTACACGCGGTCAGCATCCCGTACCTGCGCGGCCAGTGTGGCCGCGACGGTCCGCAGTGCCTGGTCGCCGGCGAGGTGTCCGTAGATGTCGTTGAACCGCTTGAAGTAGTCGACGTCGCAGATCGCCACGCAGTACGAGCGGTCGTAGCGCTCGCTGATGTTGTGCACCTGCTGCAGGTCCGCCGCGAGACCCAGCCGGTTGCTCAGGCCGGTCAGCGGATCGGTGTGCGCCTGCTTCGCCAGCTCGGCGCGCGTCTCGGCCAGCGCGGCGTGCAGCTCGGTCACCCGAGCGGCGGCCAGCAGCCGCGCCTCGAGGGCGATCGGGTTGAGCGGCTTGGTGACGTAGTCGTCGGCACCGGCGAGCATCCCGCTGAGGACGTCCGCAGGGTCGCCGTAGGCGGTCAGCAGGATGATGTAGGTGTAGCCGTCCTGCTCCGCCGCGCGCACCCGGCGGCAGAGCTCGACGCCGTCGAGACCCGGCATCGCGCGGTCGGTGACCAGCACCTCCGGCGGCGACTGCTGGATGAGCGCCCACGCCGCCAGCCCGTCGGCCACGGTGACGCACTGGTGTCCCAGGGACTCCACGGCGGCCTGGGCGACGAGCCGCGAGCCGAGGTCGTCGTCCGCGACGATGATCCTCACGGCCGCCCGACCAGCGCGCCGGTCAGCGCGGTGTTCGCGAGCGCGACCTCGTCCGCCAGCCCGGCGAGGGCTTCGTCATCGGTCCACGGGGACGACGCCCGCGCGGCCGACTCGATCGCGGCGCACAGCCGCGCAACGCCGGCCGCGCCGATGTTGCCTGCCGCCCCCCTGAGCTTGTGCGCAGCTGCACCGACAGCGGCATGGTCGCCGTCACGGGCGCCGCACAAGATGGCGTCGACCTGCTCGGGCGTCTCGTCGAGGTACGCGTCCACGACGGCCGGGAGCAGTCCCCAGCCGTCGTCCGGACCGAGTCGCCGGAGGACTTCGAGCCGCTCGTCGTCCAGCGCCGAGGACGGCGCCGGGATGTCGACCAGCCCGGCCGACGGACTCGTGACCGCGACTCCCCGCGCGGTTGTCGTCCACTCCTCCAACGCGCGGTCGAGCGCTGCGACGTCGATCGGCTTGGGGACGAAGTCGTCCATGCCAGCAGCGATGCAGCGTTCCCGGTCGCCCGCGAGCACGCCCGCCGTCATCGCGATGATCGGCAGCCGTGCGCCAGCACCTTCCCGGCGTCGCCATTCCCTGGTCGCTTCGTAGCCGTCCATCTCCGGCATGTGGCAGTCCATCAGCACGGCGTCGAAACCGCCCGCCTCCATCGCGGTCAGTCCCGCGCGCCCGTCCGCAGCGATCTCGACGGCGAATCCGAGATTGCGCAGCACACCCTCGGCCACCATCTGGTTGACGTGGTTGTCCTCGACGACGAGGACTCGGCCCCGGGCCGTCGAGGACGCCGCCGCCGCACTCGGCGCCCGCGGCTCCGCCCGACGGACAGGTGCTGCGGTGGGCGCCGCCAGCCGGACCAGACTGTCGTGCAGCTCGGAGAGCCGGACCGGCTTGCTGATGCAGACCTCGATCCCGACCTCTCGGGCGCGGGCGGGGTCGACCGGCCCCGCCGACGACAGGAGCATGGCGCGGGTCCCCTGCAGCGTCTCGTCCGCGAGCATCTCGGCGGCCACGTCGAGCCCGTCCACGTCGGGCATGCACCAGTCGAGCACCGTGATCGGGTACGGCGAACCAGCGGCGGCGGCGTCGCGGAGCAGGCGGAGCGCGGTGGCGCCGTCGGCGGCGAGCACGGGCCGCATGCCCCATGCCGTCAGCTGGGTCTCGAGAATGAAGCGGTTGGTGTCGTTGTCGTCCACCACGAGCACGGCCAGGCCGTCGAGGAGGTCCGGAGCCGGCGGTGACTTCGGTGCCAGCAGCGGGCGCTCCGCCATCGGAACCGTGCAGCGGAACGTCGTGCCGCCGCCGGGCGTGCTGTCCAGGGTCAGCTCGCCACCCATGGCGTCGACCAGCCGGTGGCAGATGGCCAGGCCGAGCCCGGTGCCGCCGAAGCGCCGAGTTGTCGAGGCATCGGCCTGCGCGAACGGCTCGAACATCCGCAGCTGGTCTGCCGGTGCGATCCCGAGCCCGGTGTCCGTGACGACGAACTCGAGGTCGACCCGACCGCCGCTCATCGTCGCGAGCCGGGCGCGCAGCCCCACCTCGCCGCGCTCCGTGAACTTCACCGCATTGGAGGTCAGGTTGATCAGCACCTGACGCAGGCGGCCGGCGTCGCCGCGCAGGGCGAGCGGGACGTCGGGGTCGCAGTACGCCGTCAGCTCCAGCTCCTTGGCGGTCGCCGACGTCGCGAGCAGCACGCCGACCTCCTCGACCAGCTGCCGCGGGTCGTAGTCGACCTCCTCGAGCTCGACCTTGCCGGCTTCGAGCTTCGAGAAGTCGAGGATGTCGTCGATGATCGAGAGCAGCGCCTCGCCGGCGCCGCGGACGCCGGTCGCATAGCGCCGTTGCATGTCGTCGAGACTGGTGTCCAGAAGCAGGCCGGTGAGCCCGATCACGCCGTTCATCGGCGTCCGGATCTCGTGGCTCATGGTGGCCAGGAACTCGGACTTCGCGCGGGACGCGTCCAGCGCGGCGTTCCTGGCAGCCGCCAGCTCCATGTCGTGCAGCTTCCGCGCACTGATGTCGTGGCTGATGGCGGAGACGCCAGCCACGACGCCGCCCGAGTAGACAGGCGAGGCCGTCAGCGACGTCGAGACGACTCGTCCGTCCTTGCAGACGCGCTCGGTCTCGTAGTTGGGCACTGGCTCACCTCTGGCGATCGCCCCCAGCGTCGCGCGCTCCTGGGCGTGCAGGTGGGCAGGGATGAACCTGGTCACCGGCTGCCCCAGCATCTCGTCGGCGGAGTAGCCGAACAAGCGCTCGGCCCCGGGGTTCCAGCTGGTGATCAGCCCCGTCGTCGTCTTCGTGATGATCGCGTCCTCGGAGTACTGGACAAGCGACGAGAACCGCTCGTCTGCCGAGACAAGCTCGGCGGTACGCCGGGAGACGGTCTCCTCGAGCCCGTTGAGGAGCTGCACCTTCTCCACGGCGATCAACGCCTGCTGCACCGCGAACAGTGCTAGCAGGGCGGCCCCGGTGCCGAACAGGAACGGCTCGCCGGAGCCGAACTGCCGGTCGTGCGTGACCACAAGCGCCGCGGCGAACGGCACGTACGGCAGCAGCTCCTGCACCACGCTGAAGTGGCGGCGTTGGCCCACCGCGGTGGGGACAGCCCGTAGCTGGCTGGCGATCGCGATGAGGATGAACGCGCACACCCAGCCGAGGGCGAGTGCCGTGCCGGTGAGCCCGGTGTCGCCCTGGGCCGTGCGCGAGACGTAGATGCTGTCGGTGGTCGTGAGGGCGATCAGCCCGGCACCGAGGAGCAGCCACGGGCGGCGCGCGCCCGCCGGGACCCGCATGCCGAGCGCAAGCACGAGCGACCCGACCACCACGTCAGCGATCGGGTAGCCGAACGAGACGACGGCGACGAGACCGGTCACTCCGGTGTGGGCGACCGACTGCAGGACGAGGACCCAGCTGATGACGAGGACCGACGCCGCGATGACGAGGCCGTCGAGCACGACGCGGAACCGCGAGACGCCGCGTTCGGCGGTCCTGGGGAAGAGCAGCAGGCCGGCGATCGCCGGTATGGCGTAGCCGATGTAGCCGGCGTCGGCCAGCGACGGGAACGGGTACACCTGGTCGCGAGTGAGCCCGTAGAACGTCCAGAGCAGCTGCGCAGCCGACCACAGCCCGGTCGCGCATGCCATCAGCGCCCAGCCGCGGCTGCTCGCGTCACCGCGCCGCGCCGCTCGCACCGCCCCTGCAGTCGCGACCAGCGAGGCGACCAGGATCGCGAGGTCGCCTACCGCCTGGGACACCTGCTCACGTGGTCGGAGCAGGACCAGCGTCGACATGACGGCAAGCAGCACCGCCGCCGCCACGGCGCCGAGCGCTAGGGGCAGGGTCAGCCGGTGGCGGGAGTTCAGGTGCGTCGTCTGGGTCATGTGGCTTATGTCGGCAGGGTTACCCTGGCGCTTAACGGCGTCGCTACTCCGTCCGGCCCAACCTTGCTGCGCCATCCGGCGCACGAGCGCCGAGGTGGCCGCCGTTCGCGGCTCACCGGACGGGACGGGAGGTGGCCCCGGCAGCGTCATGGTGGCACCGTTGCGGCATGCGCAAGTACGTGATCATGGGAGTGCAGGGCAGCGGCAAGGGCACGCAGGCCAAGCTGATGGCGTGCGACCTCGACCTGGTGCACATCAGCGTCGGGGACATCTTCCGCTGGAACGTCCAGTACCACACCAAGATCGGCGCGCAGGTGCGCCGCCTGCTGGCCACCGGCCACCTGGTCGACGACGCGCTGGTGGAGGACGTGGTCCGCGACCGGCTCGCCATGCACGACTGGAACTTCGGCTTCGTCGTCGACGGCTTCCCGCGCAACGTGCGGCAGGCCGAGTTCTTCCTGGAGAGCTACGACATCGACGCGGTCATCCACCTCGACATGCCGGACTCCGCGGTGCAGCAGCGGGTGCTCGCCCGGCGGCTCTGCTCCGAGTGCGGGCTCGACTACAACCTCATCGCGCACCGGCCCGCGGACCCCGACCGCTGCGACGTCTGCGGCGGCGAGCTGGTGCAGCGGTCCGACGACCACCCCGACGCGCTCGCCGTACGGCTCGAGGACTACCGCGAGAAGACGCACCCGATCATCGAGCTGTTCGAGGCCAAGCACCGGCTGGTCACGATCGACGCGACGCGGACGGTGACCGAGGTCCAGGACGAGATCCGGACGCAGCTGCACCTGCCTGAGCAGCGCCCGCGCGAGAGTCGCTAGCCGACCAGCCGGGCGAGCGCCTTCGGGAGGTCGCCGGCGTGCACGACGGTGAGCCGTTGCGTGGCGCGGCTGAGCGCGACGTAGAGGTCGTTGTTGCCGCGGTCGGAGTCGGCCACGATCGCCCCGGGCTCGACCAGCACGACGTCGTCGTACTCCAGGCCCTTGACGTCGGCGACCGTCACGACCGACACCCGCTCGTCCTCCGGTAGGGCGGCGGTCAGCTCGCGCACGAGCGCGGCGGGCGCGATCACCGCGAGCTGCCCCCCGGCCTGCTCCGCCAGCGTCGCGGCGACCACGTCACGGACCGCGTCACAGACCCCGGCGGACGTCGTCGACACGACCGAGGGCTCGCTGCCGCTCGACCGCACCGACGACGGCGCCGTCGCGGTCGGGTCGATCTCGGCGAGCACCTCCTCGGCGACCGCCATGATCTCGGCCGGCGTGCGGTAGTTGATGGTGAGGCGGGACACCCGCCAGCGGCCGGCGACCTGCTCGTCGAGCAGCTCGGCCCACGTCGTCGGCCCCCAGCGGCCGGCGGCCTGCGCCAGGTCACCGACGATCGTCATCGACCGGCTGGGGCAGCGGCGCAGGATCGCCCGCCACTGCATCGGCGACAGCTCCTGCGCCTCGTCGATCACCACGTGCCCGAACGCCCAGGAGCGGTCGAGCGTCGCGTGCTCCGCCGCGCTGCGGCGCACGTGCTGCGCCTGGTAGCGCCGGGCGAGCAGCTGACCGTCGACACCGGGGACGCCGGCGACGCCGGTCATCTCTGCGACGCCCTCGGCGTAGCGCGCCGCCTCCCGCTGCTCCTCGCTCTCGCCCTTGGGCCGCTGCTTGGGGATCTCGCCGAGCAGCTCGGCCGCCTCGTCCAGCAGCGTGATGTCCGCCGTCGACCACTCGTCGGTCTCCGCTGCGGGTCGCCGGAGCAGCTCGCGCTCCCGGTCGGACAGCACCCGGCCCGCGACGGCGAGCCGGCGCGGGTCGTCGTACATCTCACGGAGCAGCTGCTCGGGTGTCAGCCGCGCCCACAGCGGGGCGACCGCCTTGTAGACCGCGGTGCTCGCGCGCAGCTCGTCGAGGTAGCCGGCGAGGTCGTCGTCCTCCAGCGGCTCGTCGCGCGGGTGCAGCTGCCGGGCCAGCGCGGTGAGCACCTCGCGCAGGAAGATGCCGCGCGCGGCGTTGTGCGGCTTGCGGCTGCGCCTGGCCCTGGTGCGGGCCCGCTCGCAGGTGTCGCGGGTCAGCCGCAGGAGCACACCGTCGACGTCTATCTCGATCTCGCGGGCCGGGACCCGCTGGCGGTCGCGGACGGCGGCTGCGACCACCTGCGCCATCCGCGGGTCACCCTTCACCGCGGCGACCTCGGCCGGCTCGCTCAGCGTCGCGACCAGCCCCGGGAACAGCCGGCCGGGGGTCACGAGCACGACGTCGGTCTCGCCGAGCGCGGGGAGCACCGCCTCGATGTAGCGCAGGAACCGGTCGTTCGGGCCGACGACCAGCACGCCGCGGTTGGCGAGCCGGTCGCGGTGCGTGTAGAGCAGGTAGGCCGCACGGTGCAGCGCGACCGCGGTCTTGCCGGTGCCCGGGCCGCCGTCGACGACGAGCACGCCGGCCAGGTCGCTGCGGATCACCTTGTCCTGCTCCGCCTGGATGGTCGCGACGATGTCGCCCATCTGGCCGGTGCGCGGCGCCGTCACGCTCGCGAGCAGAGCCGCCTCCCCGCTCAGCGAGCGGCGGTCGGAGTCGGTGAGCCGCGTGCCGTCCAGCAGGTCGTCGTCGACCGAGACGACCTGGCGGTCGCGGGTCCGCAGGTGGCGCCGGCGTACCAGGCCGAGCGGCTCGACCGGCGTCGCCTGGTAGAACGGCGCGGCCGCCGGCGCGCGCCAGTCGACGAGCAGCCGGTTGTGCGAGTCGTCCGCGAGGCCGATGCGGCCGACGTAGTCGCGGGTGCCGTCGGTGCGGTCCACCGCGCCGAAGCACAGGTTGTGCTCGACCGCGTCGAGCTGACCGAGCCGCTCCTCGTGCCGGGCGGCGAAGACGTCCCGCTCGTAGCGCCACTGGTGCGTGCCGCTGCCGCCTTGCGCCCGCAGGTCGCGCAGCTGGTCGCGCGCCCCTGTCCGGAGCAGGTCGAGCCGGTGGTAGAGAACGTCGACGTGCGCCTGCTCGCGCGCCAGCTCGTCGTCCAGCCTGGACAGCCTGACCTCCTCGTCGGTCTCGCGCACGTCGTCCGGTGCGGCCGTCCACGATATGCGCCCGGGGGCCGCCGCGAGGCATTTCGCGCGCTTCGCCCTGGCCGACCGGTCGGCCCGCCCGGCAGAATGGCCGCCATGTCGGAACGCCTCGACCTCGACCGGCTGTACACGCTCGTCCCGGCAGCCGAGGAGGCGGACCTGCTCGAGGGGCTGGTGGCCGAGCGCTACCACGAGGTGTACGAGACGCTGCTGTTCGGCGAGCGGAGCTGGCCGCTGCCGCCGCCGAGCCCCGCCGCTGAGGACGACGACGGCGCGGACCCGGAGCCGCCTGACCCGCTCAGCTACGCGCAGGCGCTCGGCCTGCTCGAGCACTACCTCGGCGCCCGCCCGATGACCGAGTCACCCGGTACGCCACCCGGCTGGCAGAATCGGGCGCATGACTGAAGCCATCAACATCGACACCGTCATGGACGCCGTCGCCGACCAGTGGGCGCCGCGTATCCTGGCCGCCGTCAACGACTACGACGTCAAGGTGGCGAACGTCGGCGGCGATTTCCTCGAGCACGTGCATGACGACACCGACGAGTTCTTCCTGGTGCTCGCCGGCCGGTTCCGCATCGAGCTGCCGACCCAGACGGTCGAGCTGGGCGTCGGCGACGTTTTCACCGTCCCGCGCGGGGTTCGCCACAAACCTTCCGCCGATGAAGGGACGCGCATCCTGATGTTCGAGCCGCGCGGCACACCCAACACCGGAGACGCCGCGACAGCGCGGGAAGTGCGCCTGGTCGACCAGCCCGACCGGCGCTGTCGGCGTACCAGCCGAGTGGCCGTGAGCCGTTAGAGTCTCGGGCGCGGCTGCGGGCGGCCGCAGTCCCGCGGTGACGGCCGACAGCCAGCGGGCGGAGGCGCAGAGACGGAGCGTCGTGGGCGTCGAGAACACGCAGTGGAAAGAGCTCTACTCGGAGGTCGTGCAGACCGGCCTGTGCACCGGCTGCGCCGCGTGCGTGATGGCGTGTCCGCGCGACGTGCTGGGCTACGACCACGCCAACTCCTACCAGCCGTTCAACATCGAGCCGACGACGATCGCGGCCGACTGCGTGCACGGCGAGCGCGGCTGCGACATCTGCACGCGCGCCTGTCCGCGCTTCCGCGACTGGGAGCTCGACGCGGACAACGCGCTGTTCGGCCGGGCGAGACGCCCGGACGAGCCGATCGGCATCTACCGCAACCTGCTGCTGGTCCGCGCGACCGAGGACGCGGTTCACGACGCCGGTCAGGACGGCGGTCTGGTGTCCGCGCTGCTGATCTGGGCGCTGGAGTCGGGCCGCATCGACGGCGCGCTGGTGTCCGACTTCGCCGAGGACCGCCCACTCGACGCCGTACCGGCGGTGGTCACCGACCGCGCCGGCGTGCTGCGGACGGCCGGGTCGCGCTACACCTACTCGGCCAACCCGCTGGCGATGCGCGAGGCCGAGCAGCGCAAGCTCAAGGCGCTCGCGCTGGTCGGCATGAGCTGCCAGGCGTCGATCAACGGCACCGTCCAGTCGCGCAACATCGCGAAGTACAACCGGAAGATCGCGGTCACCATCGGGCTGCTCTGCTCGAAGACGTTCACCTACGACGGGATGTACGTGCAGAAGCTCGCGCAGGAGCACTTCATCCCGCTCGAGTCGATCAACAAGGTCAACATCAAGGGCAAGTTCATCGTCTGGCACGGCGAGGACAACGCCCGCGTCGACATCCCGCTGAAGGAGTGCCACGCGCACACCAGGCCCGGGTGTACGACGTGCCCGGACTTCGCGGCGCAGCACGCCGACATCTCGACCGGCGGGCTGGGTCAGGGCGACGGCTGGACGCTCACGATCGTGCGGACCCAGCGCGGCGTCGACTGGATCGAGGCGGCGCTCGCGGCGGGTGTCATCGAGGCCCGCTCGGCGGAGGAGGATCCGGCGGCGGTCAACCTGATGAACAAGCTCGCCGTCCAGTCGCGCAAGCGCTGGCCGGCGGCGCGCCTCGGCATGGACGCGGGCGAGGCGGCGCCGGGTGTCGCGGTGCTGCCGCCGCCGCTGCCGATCCCGCCACAGGCGCCGCAGACCGCGGTCAACGCCGGCCCGAAGCCGCTGCCCAACGTCTGAGCGGTCAGATCGCGGACTTCTCGATCCATCGCTCGAGCACCGCGCGGTCGCCGGTGACGTCGTACCGCGCGGCACCGATGGGAATCCGGCCGTAGACCCGAGCAGCAGGTCGCTCGCCGTGCCGGCGACCTCGCACGTCGGGCTCGGCACCGCCGCGGTGTCCCAGGTGTAGCCGTCGGCGGCCAGCCGGACGGTCCACGCGGCGGCGTCGTCGGTGCAGCGGAAGCGTAGCGTCTCGCCGGACCCGCGCAGCTCGGTCACGCCCGGCGCGATGCCGAGCGCCAGCTCCGCGTCGGCGCGGTGGACCGTCGCCTCGTGCAGCATCCGCCGCGGCCAGAAGCGCGCACGCCGGTCGGCACCCCACGACCACATCGGCGCGTCCGGGTCGGCGGCGCGCAGCACCGTGAGCAGCTCGACACCGCCCATCCGGACCCACACCCGGTAGTCCGTCCGGGACGGTGGCCGCACGATGTCGAGATCGGCTACCGGACGCGCTCGGGGGTGAGCCGGCGCACCATCTCGGTGCACCACCGGTGCGTCGAGCCGACGTGGTCGAGCAGGTCGGCGAGGCGCCATCCCGGGCAGGTCGCGACGTCGGTCTCCGGATCCGCACCCTCGGTGACGCCGACGAACCGCGCGAGCTCGCGCTCGAGCTCGTCGCAGAAGTCGCCCACCGTCCAGTGCGCACGCGGCGGCATCAGTCGCCGCCGCTCATGAAGGGGTACGCCGGAGCCTGCGCGGTCGGCACGCCGAGCCGGTTCTCGAGCTCGACCACCGCGGCGTCGTACGCCGGCTCGCTGTAGTAGTTGCTGTGCATCTGCGCGACCGGCAGCAGGACGTCGCCGACCGACGGCACGAACGCCGGCTCGACGACGTAGCGGTTGACCGCGTGCCGCTCCTGGCCGATCCACCGCCCGAGGTAGTCGGTCTTGCGCCAGAGGTTGATCCACCGCGGGGGCTCCCCGTCGATCGTCAGCCGTTCGCGCATCGCCTCCATCGACCACCGGCCGAAGTACGCCGGGAAGCCGCGGCTGTAGAGGCGGGCGAGCGGCGAGCCGTGGGTCAGCCAGGCGACGCCGTCGAGCGTCCGCTGGTCGAGCCCGAGCAGCGTGGCGTGGGTGATCACCGTGCCCTGGCTGTGCGCCGAGACGAGCACGCGGCCGTCCGCCTCGACGGCCGCCGCGATGCGCGCGGACAGCTGCGGCACCGTGCGGTCGGAGTAGCACGGCGGCGCGAGCGGGTGCACGCCGCGCGGCCAGAACGTCGCCAGGTCCCACAGAATGCCGACCGACCGGCGGGTTGCGTCGCTGCGGTAGGCGGCGAGCCCGGCCCCGACCAGTCCGGCCATCGTCGCGACGACGAGCGAGGTGCCGACCGGCGCGAGCCGGCGGATCGCGTCGAGCCGGGCGTCGGCGCTCAGCCACCGCCGCGCGCGGCCGGTGCCGAGGACGTCGACGGAGATCCACTCGTTGGTCAGCCCGGTCAGCACGATCGACGCGACGATGACGAGACCGCCGAGGAGGCCCAGCGCGGCGACGACGTAGTGCGCGCTGTCGGTCACCCCGGCGAGCCATCTCGTCGTGCTGAGCTGCCGCACCCGGTCAGCAGCGTCGCCCGGGGGCGGCGGTGCCGCCAAGCCGTAGTCGCTGCGGACCTCCGCCTGGTGCCGCGCGAGCACCTTGGCGCTCAGCCCGAACCGTGGCCGGATGCCACCGCCCGCCCGGTCGATCCGCACTCCGATCGTCCGGGCGAGGACCACCAGCAGCCCGAGCACCAGCAGCGCGACCATGAAGACGTACGACGTCGCGACCCAGTCGTAGAGCCGCGACGCGACCAGCCCGAGCCGC
Organism: Mycobacteriales bacterium; assembly: GCA_035645255.1. Taxonomy (GTDB): domain Bacteria; phylum Actinomycetota; class Actinomycetes; order BP-191; family BP-191; genus DASQMY01. The sequence continues at coordinate 3,373 of DASQMY010000039.1, read as the reverse complement.
TGCGCCTCCGCCTCCCCCGGCTTGCTCGCCGGTGTGCCCACCGCCGCGGCCACGCCGTACGCGACTCCGGCGGTGAAGATCAGCGCCAGGAAGCAGCCGATCGTCGCGAACACCGGGGTCGCGAACCCGCGGCAGAACGGCGGCAGCTGCACCTCGTCCTGGCGCGTCGCCGTTCCGTCGCGCGGCCAGTCCGCGTCGAGGTCGTCCGGCGCCTCGGTCGTCGTCACCCGGCCGGGCCAGCTCAGGGCGACGAGCACGGCGAGCAGCAGCACCTGCAGCGCGACGGTGAGCGCGACGACGACGTCGTAGCCGGGGAGCCGGACGTCGGTGCGGAACTCGTCCGCCGGGACGCGCGACACGTAGCCGAGCACCACCGGGACCATCAGCAGCGCGGCGGTCCGCAGCAGCTTCGGCACGCCGTTCAGCGCAGAGTCGTCGGCGAGATCGATCTCGTTGGTCACGTCGGTGACCGGCGGCACGCAGGCGAGCAGCAGGCTGCCGGCGATGATCGCGGCGAGCGGGGCGGCGACGAGCCACCGGGCAGCGGTCTCCCGGCCGAGCAGCGCGGGCAGCGCCGTTACCAGCAGCACCGCCGAGACACCGACTGCGATGTGCAGCGAGCGGAGCCGGGCGATCGAGTTGCGGCACGACCAGAAGCGCCGGTCGGCGAACGGCGACTGGACGTAGGTGTGCCAGATGGCGTCAGCCGAGTCCTCGGCCACCTGCGACTCGGGCATCTGGGTCTGGTCGTAGGACTTCCACGTCGCGCTGCCGAGCACCCACAGGATGCCGAGGGCGAGCAGCGGCAGCAACCCCGCCACCGCGAGGCGGACGCCGGGCTGCTGCCGGCCGAGCAGCTCGAGCAGCGCGCCGCCGCGCAGGTCGCGGTCCGTGAAGCACTCGGGGCGACTGCCGCACTGCCAGCCGATCACGTCCTGCGCGACGCCGGACGCCGCGAGCAGGAGGAGCACGGTCAGCGTCAGCCCGAGCACCCGCAGCGTCGCGAACAGCGCCTTGATCCGGCGGTTGCGCCACGGCGTGCGCCGGTCGAGTCCGGCACTCGGGTGGCCCCAGGCCGCGACGTTGACGAACGTGAAGGGGAGCAGCAGCAGCCACAGCGCCCGGGACGCCGCGCCGGAGGTGAGGCCGCCCCAGGTGTAGGCCTCGAGATGCCGGCGGAGCGGGCCGCCCCGGCCGGTCAGCTCCTTGCCGGCCTCGGCCGGCCCGTAACCGGTCCATCCGCGCCGCCGGTGGAAGCCGGACACCGCGTCGCCGGCGACGAGCATCGTGTCGGACGTCTCCAGCATCGACGTGGCGGCCGTACCGCTGACGCCGTGGATGCGGATCTCGACGAGCCCGCCGAGCTCGACGGGCACCAGCGACTCACCCAATGCAGCCCCCGACCTCGGCCCGGTTCGTGATCCGCACGGAGGCTACTGCGGGACGCTCCCTGCCGCATCAACCGCGAGAGCGCGCGCCGTGTCCAGTGCCGCGGCGGCACCGACGTCCACGTCGGGCTGCACGCCGCACGTCTCGCAGTTGGTCCCCGACACCGGGTTGACCGCGCGGGCGACCGGGATGGTCACCTGCGGGTGCGGATCGACGCGGAACGCCTGCCTGGGGTGTGCGCCGCCCCGGGTCCGCTCGCCGACCACCGTCGCCCGGCCGAGCTGCTGCAGGTCGTAGGCGAGCTCCTCGGCACCGGAGAACGTCGCCGGACCGGTCAGCACGTAGACCGGCTTCGCGCCGCCGAACCGGCGGCCGGGCACGTGCGGGAGCGTCCAGTACTGCCGGGTGCTCGCGCCCGCGCGCTCCACCACGTCGGTGAGGTGCACCGGCTCCTCGTCGAACAGGTAGCTGCACAGCAGGGCGACCATCGTCGGGTCGCCGCCGATGCAGTCGCGCACGTCGACGACGAGCGCCGCCGTCGTGGCGACCAGGTTCATCGCCGACGTCACCGCGGGCGCTGCCATCGACGGCGGGAACAGCAGCGGGGCGAGGTCGACGAGCCCGATGTTGCCGTCCATCCGCTCCACCCGCCGTACACCGCCCGCGGTGTCGTCGGCGTAGCTGGTCAGCGCCGCCGCCTCCACCTCGTGGTCGTCGCCGTCGGGGATTGGGTCAGCGCTGTGCAGCAGCCGCAGGTGCCGGTCGCCGCTGACCGACTGCAGGCCCTCGGTGACCCGCGCGGCGAGCTCGGCGGCCTCGACGTCGTAGCGACCGCTCTCCTGCGATGCCGTCAGCGCCGACGAGACGTCCCGCGCGACCTCCGGGAAGACGTAGTGCTCGACGAGCAGAGCGCCGAGCCGGCGGATCAGCGGGCTGTGGGGATCGGTGACATGCCCGCAGTAGAGCAGGCTCCTGGCGCCGGCCTGGTCGCCGTCGCCGGCACGCGGCACGTCCGCGGCGGCACGGAGCAGCTGTTCGAGCGGGCGGCCGCGCGGATCGAGCTGGGCCGCGTCGGAGCGGGTGAGCAGAACGCCGCGCTCCTGCACGCCGTGGCCGACGAGGTGCGCCGCGCGGACGACGAGCCGTTGCTGGTGCTGCGCACCGTGCGTCTCACCAGCACGCAGCTGGACGATCTTCGTGCCTCGCTGTCGGACACGATCGGCGCGCTGGACGAGGCGGACCTGCAGGAACCGCGCTTCGGCGTGCTCGTCGGCGTGTATCGGGAACGGCAGGAGAGCGACGACGACATCGGATGATGAAGCCGACTTCATCGACCTCGTCGCGGCGCGCGGAGGGGGCGTCGACACCTGCCTCTACCGCACGCTGACCCGCTGCTCGTAGACGAGGGCCGGCGCGGCTGGCTCCACCGCGCAGTTTGATCAAGTGTGTGCGATTCCTTGATCACTTGAGCGCGCACACCGGCACGAATCACACATACCAGTCGCCCGAGGTCGTCGTTCGCTCGAGTCGTCGACGGCGGGGTGCAGTTGATCTGTGGTACGGATGATCTTGTCTGACGCTCAGATCAAGATCATCCCTACCGCAGATCATCTCCGCACGGGGACGTCACCGTGGTCGCCACCCACCCCTCTCGACTAGAGCTCCGCCTCCAGGATGTCGGCGGCGTCCGGACGCGTCGCCGTACCGGAGCCCTCCGCGAGGTCGACCGCCTCGGCAGCGGTGCTCGCCCAGGCGACGGAGTCGCCGATCTCCGGCCGGGCGAACCCGCGGCCGACGAGCAGGTCCATCTGCCGGCGCAGCGGTTCGAAGACGTCGTCCGGGTCGCAGATCACCACCGGCTTGTCGTGCAGGCCGATGCTGCGCGCGGTCCAGATCTCGAACAGCTCCTCGAGCGTCCCGACGCCGCCGGGCAGGGTGATGAACGCGTCCGCCCGCTCGTCCATCAGCGCCTTGCGCTCGCGCA
>DASQMY010000038.1:0-3031 GCA_035645255.1 Mycobacteriales bacterium | reverse complement strand
GACGCTCGCCCCGCTGGCCCGCGCGCTGCACCTCGTCGAGCGCGACGCCGTGCACGACCTCGCGGTGGAGTCCGCGCCGCTGGAGCGGCTGGACGCCGACCTGCTCGAGTTCCGCGTGCCGGCCCGATCGGAGCTGCAGGGCGTCCGGATCTGGGAGCTGCTGCTCCCGGAGACGACGTCGGTGGCGCTGCTCGTCCGCGACGGCAGGCAGCTGGTGCCGGACCGGTGGGAGCGGCTGCGGGCTGACGACCAGCTCCTCGTCGTGACCGCACGCGGCGACCGGCGAGCGGTCGAGGCGCGGCTCGCGACGGTTGCCCGGCTCGGTCCCCGCCCGCGGATCCCGCGGCCGCCGACCGACTCGGCCGGGTGAGTGGTCCGAACGGGTCATTCGGCAAATGGCCCGCAGTATCAGGCCGCCGGCCCTACGCCTCTTCCCGGTGCGCGCCGAAGCACTGGGCATCAGCCGCCGGACGGCGAAGGAGGCAGCGGACATGCGCCAGACCCAGATCCTTCGTCGCGCCCGCAAGCAGCGGCAGTACGACGAGCCCGCCGCGGCCCCGGTCACGCCGAGCGAGCTGACCGCAGCGGTCACCGCCGCCGCGGCGGCCGCGGTCGACGCGATCGACGCCGTACTCGAGTCCTGACCGCTCGACTCCCGCAACGGTGGTTGGGGGACGGCGGGTGTCAGGCGTCGTCGAAGAGCGCGGGCGTGACCGGGCCGGGCGGGCGCAGGCCGAGGTGCGCCCAGGCCGCAGGGGTCGCGACGCGGCCGCGCGGGGTCCGCGCCAGGAACCCGACCCGCACGAGGAACGGCTCGGCGACCGTCTCCACGGTCTCCGGCTCCTCGCCGACAGCCACCGCGATGGTGCCGACGCCGACCGGGCCGCCGCCGAACCGGCGGACGACGGTGTCGAGCACAGCGCGGTCGAGCCGGTCGAGGCCGATCAGGTCGACCTCGTAGACGGCCAGCGCTGCGGCGGCGATGTCGCGGGTGATGAAGCCGTCGGCGCGCACCTCGGCGTAGTCGCGCACCCGGCGCAGCAGCCGGTTGGCGATCCGCGGCGTGCCGCGGGAGCGGCCGGCGATCTCCGCCGCACCGGCCGCGTCGATAGGGATGCCGAGGAGCTCGGCCGACCGGTGCAGCACCCGCTCCAGCTCCGCCGCGGAGTAGAACTCGAGGTGCCCGACGAAGCCGAACCGGTCGCGCAGCGGGCCGGTCAGCAGACCCGACCTGGTGGTCGCGCCGACCAGTGTGAACGGCGCGACGTCGAGCGGGATCGCCGTAGCCCCAGGACCCTTGCCGAGGATGACGTCGACCCGGAAGTCCTCCATCGCGGCGTAGAGCAGCTCCTCGGCCGGCTTGGCGATCCGGTGGATCTCGTCGATGAACAGCACCTCGCCCTCGGCGAGCGCCGTCAGCATGGACACGATGTCGCCGGACCGCTCGATCGCCGGCCCGCTGGTGATCCGGATCGACGTGCCCAGCTCGGCGGCGATGATCATCGCCAGCGTCGTCTTGCCCAGACCGGGCGGTCCCGACAGGAGCACGTGGTCCGGCGGCGCGCCGCGGCGGGTCGCCGCCTCGAGCACCAGGGAGATCTGCTCCCGGATCCGCTCCTGGCCGACGAACTCGTCGAGGGAGCGCGGCCGTAGGCTGGCGTCGAGCGAGCGCTCGTCGACCCCGACGAGGGCGGACAGCAGCTCGTCGTCCGGCTCGGGGCTCATCGGCGGTCCAGCGCGCGCAGCGCGGCCTTGAGGATCGTCGCGACATCGGTCGGCGCGCCGTCCACGCCGGTCACGGCGTTGACCGCGTCGTCGGCCTCGCGCGCCGAGTAGCCGAGGCCCTGCAGCGCGCCGCGCACCTGGTCGAGCGGCTCCGGGGCACCCACCCGCACCGCACTCGGTACGGCGGACGCGGACCCGGTGGGCGGCCCCAGCCGGTCCTTGAGCTCGAGCACCAGCCGCTGCGCGCCCTTCCGTCCGATGCCGGGGACGAGCATCAGCGCGGCCAGGTCGTCGGTCGCGACGGCGCGCCGTACCCCGTCGGGGTCGTGGACGGCCAGCACCGCCTGGGCGAGCCGCGGCCCGACCCCGCTTGCGGTCTGCAGCAGCTCGAAGACCGACCGCTCCTCCGCGTCGACGAAGCCGTAGAGCGTGAGCGAGTCCTCGCGGACGACCATCGATGTGGCGAGCGAGGCGCTCTCGCCGATCCGCAGGCCGGCGATAGTCGCCGGCGTGCAGTGCACGAGCAGTCCGACTCCGCCGATCTCGACCACCGCGGAGTCCGGCGCCACCGCGGCGACCGTGCCGCGCACGCTCGCGATCATCGCGCGCCCGCCCGGCCGGCAGAGGCCCCCGCGGCGAGCCGGGCACCCGCCGGCGCGCGCCACAGGTGGCAGATCGCGAGTGCCAGCGCGTCGGCGGCATCGGCCGGCGTCGGCCGGACGTCGAGCCGCAGCAGCCGGGTGACCATAGTCGTGACCTGCGCCTTGTCGGCCCGGCCCGATCCGGTGACCGCCGCCTTGACCTCGCTCGGCGTGTGCAGCGCGACGGGCAGCCCGGCGCGCGCGGCGCAGAGCAGCGCGACCGCGCCGGCCTGCGCGGTGCCCATGACGGTGCGGACGTTGTGCTGGCTGAAGACCCGCTCGACCGCGACGGCGTCCGGCCGGTGCCGGGCGATCCACGCCTCGAACTCGCGCTCCAGCGCGCACAGCCGCCGGGCCACGTCGTCGGCCGCGGGCGTGCGGATGACGCCGACGTCGACGAGGGTGACCCGGGTCCCCGCGCCGCCGTCGACCACGCCGAGACCGCACCTGGTCAGGCCGGGGTCGATGCCGAGCACCCGCACGCGCACTCCCATCGTCGAACAGCAGTTCGAAGACTACGAGGCGCGGCCGGGCGTGCGGCGTTCCGACACGCCGGGAGCGGTCGTCACGCGGTCGCGCTCTCCAGCACGTCGTCGCTGATGTCGAAGTTGGCCCAGACGTCCTGGACGTCGTCGGAGTCCTCGAGCGCGTCGACCAGGCGCAGC
>DASQMY010000037.1:0-8952 GCA_035645255.1 Mycobacteriales bacterium | reverse complement strand
TAGGCGGCGGTGGAGCCGGCGACGGCGCCGCCGAACAGGTAGGTGAACATCAGCACGAACATCACCGGGGTGATCGTCACGTCGAGCAGCTGCTCCGGGACGTGCTTGACCTTCAGCATGCCGCGCCAGCCGAACGTCATCGCCGCCGACAACGGCGACGCCTTCGGCGGGCGGGCGGTCGCCGCGATCGCCTTCCGGACCGCGGCGTTGTCGGCGACGGACGTGCCGTCCTGCGTGCTCGGGTCGGCGGTCATGACGGCTGCTCCTCCAGGTCGGCGGTGGACGGCACCGCGGCGTGGCCGGTCAGTGCCAGGAAGACCTCGTCCAGGCTGGGCTGGCCCAGCGAGAAGTCCGCGACGCGCACGCCCGCCGCGCCGAGCTCGCCGAGCGCGGCCGCACCACGGGCGGCGTCGGAGCACGGGACCGACAGCGCAGCGCTGTCGGACTCGAGCGACACCGGGCCGATCAGCCGCTCCAGCACGCCGGCCGCGTCGGGGCGCTGCTCCGGGTCGAGCAGCCGGACGTGCAGGGTGCCGGACCCGACCGACGCCTTGAGCTGACCCGGGGTCCCCTCGGCGATCACCTTGCCGTGGTCGATCACCGCGATGCCGTCGGCGAGCTGGTCGGCCTCCTCGAGGTACTGCGTGCAGAGCAGGATCGTCGTCCCCTCGGCCACCAGTGCGCGGATGATCTCCCACACCTGGTTGCGCGACCGCGGGTCGAGGCCGGTGGTCGGCTCGTCGAGGAACATCAGCTCCGGTGTCACCACGATGCTGGCGGCGATGTCGAGCCGGCGGCGCATGCCACCGGAGTAGTGCTTCACCAGCTTGCCCGCCGCCTCGGAGAGGCCGAACGCCTCCAGCAGCTCGGTGGCCCGTGCCTTCGCGGCCGGCCGGCCGAGCCCGAGCAGGCGTCCCAGCAGGATCAGGTTCTCCCGGCCGGTCAGGTCCTCGTCGACGGACGCGAGCTGACCGGTCAGGCTGACCGACGCACGTACGGCGTCGGCCTGGGCGACGATGTCGTGGCCGAGGACGCGGGCGGTGCCCGCGTCCGGCTTGATCAGAGTCGCGAGCATCCGGATCGTCGTCGTCTTGCCCGCCCCGTTGGGCCCGAGCACGCCGTAGATCGAGCCGGCCCGCACGGCGAGGTCGACGCCGTCCACGGCGCAGGTCGAGCCGAACGCCTTGACCAGGCCGTTGGCCTCGATCGCCAGTGCTGATCGTGTCGTCATCACGCCTCCCGGGACGTGCTGGTGCTAGCTGCGTATACCGACTGGTCTAGCGCGCATCCTCGTCGGTGGCTACGACATTTTTCGCCTGGCCCGTCCGGATCAGGCGACGAGCGTCTCCGCGAGCAGGGCGATGTGATCGAGGTCACTGAGGTCGAGCACCTGGAGGTAGAACCGGGTGACGCCGAGGGCCGCGAACCGCTCGACCGCCGCACGGACCTCGTCCGGCGTACCGGCGAGGCCGTCGGCGCGCAGCTCACCGACGTCCCGGCCGATCGCGGCCGCCCGCCGCTCCACCTCCGCCTCGTCGCGGCCGCAGCAGACGACGGAGGCCACCGAGTAGACGAGCTCGTCCGGGTCACGGCCGGCGCTCTCGCATGCCGCGCGCACCCGGCCGAGCTGGGTCGCCGTCTCGTCGACGGACCGGAACGGGACGTTGAACTCGTCGGCGAACCGGGCCGCCAGCGCAGGCGTGCGCCTCGGTCCGGCGCCGCCGATGATGATCGGCGGCCGCGGCTGCTGTACGGGCTTGGGCAGCGCCGGCGAGTCGGCGAGCTGGTAGTACCGGCCGGCGTGGTCGAACCGGCCCCCGGGCGGGGTGGCCCACATGCCGGTCACGATCTCGAGCTGCTCCTCGAGCCGGTCGAACCGCTCGCCGACCGCGGGGAACGGGATGCCGTACGCCGTGTGCTCCGCCTCGAACCAGCCCGCGCCGAGCCCCAGCTCGACCCGGCCGCCGCTCATCGCGTCGACCTGCGCGACCTGGACGGCGAGCAGCCCGGGCAGCCGGAAGGTCGCCGACGTGACCATCGTGCCGAGGCGGATGCGGCCGGTCTCCCTGGCCAGCGCGCCGAGCGTCACCCACGCGTCCGTCGGGCCGGGCAGCCCGTCGTGGTCGCCCATGACGAGGAAGTGGTCCGAGCGGAAGAGGGCGTCGAAGCCCCCGTCCTCGGTCGCGCGGGCGACCGCCAGCTGATCGTCGTACGACGCGCCCTGCTGCGGCTCGATCATGATCCGGAAGTCCATGGCCGACAGTCTGGTCACATTTTCGGCGCGCTGCGCTTGCGCCGACCGCGTCAGTGCAGCAGCACGGCCGTCGCGGTGTAGGTGACCGACAGCAGGCTGGACGTGCCGAGCGTCCGCCACAGCGCCGCCATGTCCTCCACCGAGAGCGAGGCGGCGGCGAGCCGCACCGGCTCGGGCTGGTCCGCGAGGTCGGACTGCGAGAGGTACGCCGTAGCACCGGTGCCGTAGGCGGCGAGCGCGTCCGCCACGGTCTCCGGCGCGAGCACCGGGGTTCCGGCGAGGGCAGCGACGGCGCTGCCCAGCAGCCGCTGCGGCTCGAGCACCTTGTCGTCGCCGTAGCAGCTGATCAGGTAGCGCAGGTCGAGCGCGACGGACGGGCGGTCGCCGGGCGAGCCGTCGGCGCGCACCGTGGTCGTCGCATTCGTCGTCCAGCCGGTGTTGGGCGTCACCTGGTAGAGGTAGACGTTGACGCCGGCGGCGCGCGACCGGCCGTCGGACCCGAGCTGCACCGGCTGGTACGTCGTCACCTCGGCGCCGGCAACGGGCATCGGGTCGGCGGCCACCGCCTGCGCGAGGATGTGCCGCAGGGTGGTGGTGACTGCGGCAATCGCTAGCGAGCTGCTCATCGAATCCTCCGCGTCGGCGTACGGGGAGTATGCGCCACCGAGCACGGTGCGGTGTTTGCGGCAGTGCCGGCCGTGTGCTCTCCTGCCGTGTGCAGACGACAGAGACCTTCCGCGGGTCGTCGCGGATGCGGATCGCCGTCACCGGTGCGGTCGGGTTCTTCGTCCTCGGTGTGCTGATCAGCGTCATGGGTCCGACGCTGCCCGAGCTGCGCAGCCGGCACGGCCTCGACGCGACCGGCGGGGCGATGCTGCTCGCGGCCTACTCGGTGGGGTCGGCTGTCGGTGTCGGCATCGCGGGGTGGCTCCGGCACCGCGCGCCGATCCAGCGACTGCTGAGCCTCGGCGCGCTCGGCCTGGCCGTCGGTTCGGCCGGTGTCCCCGCCGCCCCCAACGCCCTTGCTGCCGGCACCTGCCTGTTCGTCGCCGGCCTCGGCCTGGGCGTGGTCGACCTGCTGCTCAACCTGCTGCTCGCCCGCGCGTTCGGCGGCGGCAGCGGCGCGGTCCTCATCGCGGTCAGTGCGACCTTCGGGGTGAGCGCGGTGCTGACCCCGCTCATCGTCGGGCGGGAGCCGGCCGACCTCACGCTGCCCTACCTGCTGTCCGCCGGCGGCGCGGTGCTGCTGCTGGCGCTGACCGCGACGCTGCGCGCCGCGCCGACGTTCGCCGCCGCGGGCAGGCGCGCGACACGCGAGGAGCTGCGGCTGATGCTGCTGCTGGGCGGCGTCCTCCTCGGCTACGTCGCCTTCGAGGCCGGCGTCGCGAGCTGGGAGACGACCCACCTGCGCGACGCCGCGGGGATGTCGGCCGGCGGCGCAGCCAATGCGGTGGCGCTCTTCTGGCTGGGTGTCACGGTCGGCCGGCTCGCGTCGGCGCCGCTCGCCCTGCGCTGGCACCCCGGCCGGCTGGCGCTCACCGCCATGGCGCTCGGTACGGCGACCGTCGCGGCCGCCGCCTACACGCCGTACGCCGTCGCGGCCTACGCGGTCACCGGACTCGTGGTCGCGCCGGTCTTCCCGGCGGTGATCTCCTGGCACGCCCGCGCGGTGCCGTCGAGCCGCGGAGCGACGAGGATGTTCGCGGCGGGTCTGGCCGGTCCGGTGGTGGGCGCGCCGCTGCTCGGCGTCGCCGCCGACGCGACGGAGACCCGCGCGGTGCCGTGGGTGCTGGCGGCGTTCGGACTCGCGACGGCGCTCGCCGCGCTGGTCTGCTACCGGCGGGCGGAGACCGACGCGCCGGTGTCTGCACCGAACACCGGAGCTGCGGAGGCGGTGCCGCGGTAGCGGCCCGTCGTCGGTCGGTACGCGGCGCGCGTGGACCCGAGTGAATGAGTCCAGCCCGACCGCAACAGGGCTGCTGCCGCTTGCCTGCCCCACCCGCCGTGCCAGACTTCCGGCATGGGGCTGTGGACCACGCAGGTCGTGCCGCGCGTCGCCGACAAGACGCTCGGCGTACCCGGTGTCCGAGCCGTCCGGGAACGGGTCTGCGCCGGGCTGCACGGCGACGTGCTGGAGATCGGCTTCGGGTCCGGGCACAACGTGCCGTTCTACCCGGCCGCGGTGACCGGTGTCTGGGCGGTCGACCCCTCCGCAGTCGCCCGACGGCTCGGTGCGGAGCGGATTGACGCCAGCCGCGTGCCGATCCACCCGGCCGGTCTCGACGGGCAGCGGATCGAGGCGTCGGACGGCCGCTTCGACAGCGCGCTGTCGACGTTCACCCTGTGCACGATCCCGGATGCGGCGGCCGCGCTGCGCGAGGTGCTGCGTGCGCTCAAGCCGGGCGGGACCTTCCACTTCGTCGAGCACGGCGGGTCGCCCGACCCTAAGGTCGTGACCTGGCAGCGCCGGCTCGAGCCGGTCAACCGCCGGATCGCCGGCGGCTGCACGCTCACCCGCGGCATCACCGACCTGATCGTCGCAGCGGGGTTCGAGGTTCAGTCGCTCGACAACTACTACCTGCCCGGCGACCCGAAGCCGTTCGGCTACCTCTACGAGGGCCGGGCGCGCAGGCGGGGCGTCGCCTGAGGGGAGCTGCCGTGAGGATCGCCCTGATCGCACCGCCGTGGCTACCGGTGCCCCCACCGGCGTACGGCGGGACCGAGGCGGTCATCGACCGGCTCGCCCGCGGCTACGCCGCGGCTGGAGCCGACGTCTTCCTCTTCACGACGGGTGACAGCACGTGCCCGGTGCCCAAGACATGGGTCTACTCCCGCGCGGAGACCGAGCAGATCGGCGCCGGCGTCGTCGAGCTGCGGCACGTGATCCACGCGTACGACGCAGTGCGCGACTGCGACGTGGTGCACGACCACACCGTCGTCGGGCCGCTCTACGCCCACGGCAAGCGCGACCAGCTGATCGTCACCACCAACCACGGTCCGTTCGACGACGAGCTGACCGACATCTACCGGGACATGGCCGACCGGGTGCACATCATCGCCATCTCGCACAGCCAGGCGGCGACGGCCGGTGACGTGCCGATCGCCAAGGTGATCCATCACGGCGTCGACCCGGAGGCGTTCCCGGTGGGCGCCGGCGAGGGCGGCTACCTGCTGTTCCTCGGCCGGATGACGCCCACCAAGGGCGCCCGCGAAGCCGCGCTGGTCGCCTTGCAGGCCGGCGTCCCGCTGGTCATCGCGGCGAAGATGCGCGAGCCGCTGGAGCGCGAGTACTACCAGAGCCAGGTGCGGCCGCTGCTCCGGACCGGCGTGGAGTACGTCGGCGAGGCGAGCCACGCGGAGAAGCTGGCGCTGCTCGGCGGGGCGACCACGCTGGTCAACCCGATCGCCTGGCCCGAGCCGTTCGGGCTGGTGATGGTCGAGGCGATGGCGTGCGGTACACCGGTGCTCGCGTTCCCGTGCGGCGCTGCTCCGGAGATCGTGCGGCACGGCGAGACCGGCTTCCTGTGCCGGGACGTCGACGACATGGTCGACCACCTCGACCGGGTGCCCGAGCTCGACCGCGCGCGCTGCCGCGCAGCCGTCGAGGACCACTTCTCGACCGGCCGGATGGTGGCGGAGCACCTGGAGCTGTTCGAGCAGCTGCTCGGCTAGCCGTCGCGCCGCGACGCGGTGAGCGGTGGTCGGGGTGCCCGGATCAGCTCTATCCCGTCGACGGCCGAGACGTCGACGCCGTTCGGCGACGAGCGCACGCCGAGCCGCTGCCCGGCCATCGGGATGCGGGTGACCGACAGCGACCGCATCGAGCCGGGCAGCGCCGGGTCGACCCAGATCTTGCCGTGCGGGACCCACGGGTCGAGTCGCAGGAGACTCCGCAGGAACTGCAGCGGGGTCGCGGCCGACCAGGCCTGCGGCGAGCAGGACGCCGGGTACGGCACCGGCACCGGGACGTCGTCCCGCGAGATCCCGGCGAACAGCTCAGGGAGCCGCCCGCCCTGCGCGGACGCCGCGGCGAGGATCCCATCGATCACCTGGTGCGCCTCGCGGACGAAGCCGTAGCGCATCAGCCCGGCGACGACGATGCCGTTGTCGTGCGGCCACACCGAGCCACAGTGGTAGGACAGCGGGTTGTACGACGCCATCGACGTCGCCAGCGTGCGGATGCCCCAGCCGTTGAACATCTCCGGTGACAGCAGGTGCGCCGCGACGGCCGGCGCCTTGTCGACGTCGACGATGCCGGTCCAGAGGCAGTGGCCCATGTTGGACGCCAACGCGTCGACCGGGCGCTTCTCGCCGTCCAGCGCCAGCGCGAAGTAGCCGCGGTCGGGCAGCCAGAAGTCGCGGTTGAACGCGGTCTTCAGGTCGCTCGCCCTGGTCCGCCAGTGGGCGGCGGCGTCGGCGTCGCCGGCCTCCTCGGCGAAGAACGCCCGCGCGATGTACGCGGCGTAGACGTAGCCCTGGACCTCGCAGAGCGCGATGGGCGGCTCGGCCAGCCGTCCGTCGGCGAACGGCACGCCGTCCCAGGAGTCCTTCCAGCCCTGGTTGGCCAGACCGCTCTCGGTGTGGCGGGCGTACTCGACGTAGCCGTCGCCGTCGCGGTCGCCGTACCGGGTGATCCAGTCGAGCGCGCGGTCGGCGTGCGGGAGCAGTCGCTGCACGGCGTCCGGCGCGAGCCCCCAGCGGTCGAGCTCGCCGAGCAGCATGACGAACAGTGCTGTCGCGTCGGCCGAGCCGTAGTACACGTTGCTCGCCGCGAGTGCGGTCCACGACGACTGGCCGTAGCGCACCTCGTGCAGGATCCGACCAGGCTGCTCCTCGGTGAGCGGGTCGACCTTGGCACCCTGCAGCTCGGCCAGGGTGTCCAGCACACCGAGCGCGAGCTCCGGGCTGACGATGAGCGACATGTACGCCGTCAGCAGCGAGTCCCGTCCGAACAACGTCATGAACCACGGCGCGCCGGCGGCGATCGTCGTGCGGCCGGTCAGCGTCTCGAACAGCCGCAGCGATCCGAGGTCGACGAGCGACGTGGCGACCGCCAGCCGCAGCGCGTCGTGGTCGGTCTCGATCTGCGGTACGCCGGCCTGCCACGCCGCGTGCCGCACCGCCGGCGCCGCTGCACCGACCGGTTCACCGCATCGGTACAGCGGCTCCACCGGCTCCTGGGTCACCTCGACGTGCACGCACGCCGACCACACCCCCTGCGGGGGCACCTGCACGTCCCACGCTGCGCCGCCGGCGTCGACGGTGGCGTCGCCGCAGAAGCGGACGGTGACCGTGCGGCGGACCCCGCCGTAGTCGTGCCCGAACAGCAGCCCGTCCCCAGCCGGGGCGGTGCTGTGCTCGCCGAGCCGCGCCGCCCGCGCCTCCTTGACCGCGAAGAGGTCGGCGAAGTCGGCGTCGACAGCGAGGTGCACCCGGACGCGCATCGCCGTCGCACGGGAGTTGCGCAGTGTGATGTCCTCCCGCATGCCGCGGCCGACGTAGCGGCGGCGCAGGACGAGCAGGCTGCTGTCGGCGCCGTCGCCCGCTGCGCGCGCCTGCGCGACAAAGGTCGCTGCGAACGGCTGATCGAGGGAGACGGTGAGCGGCTCCGGCGACCGCCCGTCGACGGTCAGCAGCAGGGTGGACAGCAGGCGGGTGTCCAGGAAGAACAGCCCTTGCGCACTGCCCGGCCGCACGTCGCCGCTGCGGCCGCTGAGGCAGAACGTCGACTCCTCGACGAGGGTGACCGTGCCGGCGGATCGACCGATGTCGGTGCCGACGTCCCCTGGGGCGTGACTCTCGACCATCCGACAAAACTAACGAAGGCGGTGGCCTCCGACGACCCCCGGCTCCCGGCCGTAGCCGCGGATGTCACCAGCGGCATATCGTCGCGGCCAGCCGAGACCGGGAGGAGTCACCTTGGCCGTCCAGCTCAACCACACCCTCGTCAACGTCCGTGACAAGCGCGAGTCGGCTGCTTTCGTGGCCGAGGTCCTCGGGCTGCCGGCGCCGACGCCGTACGGGCCGTTCCTCGTCGTGCAGGTCGACAACGACGTCTCGCTCGACTTCATCGACGTCGAGGAGCTGCACCCGCAGCACTACGCGTTCCTCGTCGGCGAGGACGACTTCGACGCCATTCTCGCGCGCATCCGCGAGCGCGGGCTCACGTTCTGGGCCGACCCCTTCCGCCGTGTCGCCGGCGAGTGGAACACCGAGGACGGCGGACGCGGGCTGTACTGGGAGGAGCCGAGCGGCCACCTGCTCGAGATGATCACGCGGCCCTACGGCAGCGCCGACTGACCCGGCATCGCGGCTTTCGTCGGCGCTGGGCGTGTTCGGCGTACCGACGCCCATGGATCTGCTGACCCGGCCACCGCTCCTGATCATGTTGATCGACTTCGCGGGCTCGGCGCGCGGTGGCCCGGGCCGGTCGCGGACACCGAGTGTCGGGAGCCACCGCCGGAGCGGAAGCGTCTCGCATCTGCCGGCGGTGCGGGGTAGGAATGTCCATGGCGATCGCGACGTACAAGGACCTCTGCATCGACGCTGTGGACGCGGCGGAGCTCGGCCGCTTCTGGGCGGGTGCGCTGCACCTCGAGCTGCAGCTGGACGACGACGGCGACGCGAGGCTCGTCGGGCCCACACCCCGGCACACGGTGTGGATCAACACGGTCCCCGAGCCGGTCACCGTGAAGCAG
>DASQMY010000036.1:0-2939 GCA_035645255.1 Mycobacteriales bacterium | reverse complement strand
CGGTCCGGGAGAAGAAGTCCCGACCGCCGGCCATGGCGGTGATCGCGCCGTCGCACGGCCGCACCGCAGCGACGCCCGCCGACGGGTCCTTCCGGCCGGTGAGCACCGCGGTGACCGCCTGCTCCGCCTGCCGCTGCTGGTCGAGGTCGATCGTCAGCTTGATGGTGAGCCCGCCGCGGAAGATGGCGTCGTCGCGCTCGACCTGCGTCTCGCCGAGCCGGACGTCGTCGCGCAGCTGCTCGACCGCGTCGGTGACGGCGTACGCCGCGGGGTAGTGGGTGCCGTCGCGGTACGACCGCTTCGGCAGCGGCTGCCGACCGGCCGCGGCGGACTGCGCCTCGGTGATGACGCCGGAGTCGACCATCCCGGTGAGCACCTGCGCTCGGCGCGCCTTCGCGGCCTTCGCGTCGCGGATCGGGTCGGCACTGACGGGGGAGCGGATCAGTCCCGCGAGCAGCGCCGCCTCCGCGAGGGTCAGCTGCTCCGGCGGGTGCGCGAAGTAGACCCGGATCGCCGCGCCGACGCCGTACGCGCCCTGCCCGAAGTACACGGTGTTCAGGTAGCGCTCGAGGATCTGGTCCTTGCTCAGCGTCTGCTCCAGTCCGATCGCGAGCGAGGCCTCGCGCACCTTGCGCTGCAGCGTCAGCTCGTTGCTCCCGATCGTGTTCTTCACCAGCTGCTGCGTGATCGTGCTGCCGCCCTCGGTGCGCCCGGAGCGGCTGTTGTTGACCAGCGCCCGGCCGATGCCCCGCGCGTCGACGCCCTTGTGCTCGTAGAACCGGCGGTCCTCGGTCGCGATGACCGCGTCGATCAGCACCGCCGGGATCCGCTCCAGGGGCAACGGGGTGCGGTCCTGCTCTACGTGCAGGCCGGTGATGCGCGTCCCGTCGGCCGACACGACGACGCTCGTGACGGCCTGGCCGCCGAGCGTCTCCGGGTCGACCGGGAGCGCCCTGACGCAGCCGGCGCTCAGCGACAGGACCGCGCAGGCGACCGCCAGGCGTACGGCGCGCCCTGCCGGACGGAGATGGTCCACAGGTGGTGGATCGGCCGCTGCGCCGAATGGCTGTAGCCCGCCCTAGACTTCGCTGACATGCCCAGCTCCGACGTCGCCGAGTCCCTCGAGATCCTCGTCTCCGGCACCGCTCAGGTGCTGCCGGACGGCGCGCTCGGCGAGCGGCTCGCGCTGTCCCAGCGGGAGGGCCGCCCGCTCCGGGTCAAGCTGGGCATCGACCCGTCCGGCAGCCAGCTGACCCTCGGCCACGCCGTAGTGCTCAGGAAGCTGCGGCAGTTCCAGGACCTCGGCCATCTAGCGGTGCTGATCGTCGGCGACTTCACCGGCATGGTGGGCGACCCGACGGGCAAGTCCGCGACGCGTTCGCTGCTCAGCGCCGACGAGACGGCAGCCAACTCCGCGACCTACTTCGACCAGGTCATGCGCATCCTGCGCCCCGACCGCACCGAGGTGCGCCGCAACTCGGAGTGGCTCGCGACGATGACGATGACCGAGGTCATCCGCGAGGCCAGCCAGCTCACCGTCGCCCGGCTGCTGGAGCGCGACGACTTCGCCAAGCGCTTCGGCAGCAACCAGCCGATCTCGCTCGTCGAGTTCCTCTACCCGCTGCTCCAGGGCTACGACTCCGTGGCGATCGAGGCCGACGTCGAGCTCGGCGGCACCGACCAGACCTACAACCTGCTGGTCGGGCGCGAGCTGCAGAAGGCGCACGGCCAGCCGCAGCAGATCGTCCTCACCGTGCCACTGCTCGAAGGACTCGACGGCGTCGAGAAGATGGGCAAGTCGCTCGGCAACTGGGTGGCGATCGGCGAGCCGGCGGAGGAGCAGTTCGGCAAGCTGATGAGCATCCCCGACGCGATCGTCGGCCGTTACGCCCGGCTGTGCACCGACCTGCACCCGCGGGACGTCGACGCGATCGATGCAGAGGTCGCGGCGGGCGGACCGGCCGCCGCACAGGTCAAGCGCCGGGTCGCCAGGGAGATCGTGGCGCTGTACCACGGTGCCGAGGCCGCCATCACCGCAGAGGAGCGCTTCAACCGGCTGCACCGCGACCATGCCCTGCCGACCGACGTCCGGGAGGTCCCGCTCGACGGCGCGGACCCCGTCCATCTGCCCGCCGTCCTCGTCGCCGCCGGTCTCGCCGGCTCGACCAGCGAGGCGCGCCGCTACATCGACGACGGCGCGATCCGGGTCGACGGCGCGCCGGTGGCCAAGCGGTCCTACGACGTCCCACGCACCCAGCTGGCCGGTCGCATCGTCCAGCGCGGACGCCGGCACGCCGTCCGCCTGGTCTGACGCGCGACGGCCCGCCACCGGCCAGCAGCTCCGCCGGGCGCGGTGGGGTCCGGGTGGCGTCGGGAGATTGTCGGACTTGCCGGGAATGACCTCCCGGGTCCAACTCGTTGATATAGGTGCCGAGGCCGCACCGGTCGAAGCGCCCGCCGCGAGCTCCGCGGAGCCCCGGGTGCCCGACCACCGCAGCCGACGCGGCCCGCCTGGCGCCCTCGGACAGCACCTACCGAGACTTGACGGGCGGACCGCAAATCCTTAGTTTTCCTCTTCGCCCCACGGAGCAACGGACGCGAAAGCGGCCGGTCCGGGGGACACCCCCACACAACCAAGCACCGTCAGGCGCGAGCTGGGACGGTCCACGTGTGTGCGGCGGGACGCCGGAGCCGGCCAAGGTCGTCTTTGACAGGCCCCAACCCGGCGGCTAAGTTAGACGGGTTGCCCCAGGACGGATCGAAAGGTCCGAATCGGTGCGCGTCCGCTCCTTGAGAACTCAACAGCGTGCCAAAAGTCAGTGCCAATCCCGTTACCGCGGACAGGCACACCCACCGGGTGCAGCCACTCACGGTCGCGGATTCTTTGGTAATGACAGACAAGACTACTATGTCTGTTTACGCCGAGGATCACGGGTCGT
>DASQMY010000035.1:0-3178 GCA_035645255.1 Mycobacteriales bacterium | reverse complement strand
CCGCAGTCGCCTGTTCGAGGTCGGACATCACTCGGCGAAGCTCGGCCAGCTCACGGGCGAGCTCGTCGTCGTCCGGTGGCCGGACGGGCGGCATGCGCAGCGCGTTGGCGCGCCACCGCTCGGTCCACTCGAGTACGCGGTGTGGCCGGCCGGACTCCAGCGCCAGCCGTTGGCCCAGTGTCGCCAGGTCGGCCGCCTGGCCGGCGGCGGCCGCTCGCAGCTCGGTTGCGCCGAGACTCGCCCGGTGCTCGTCGAGGACCCGCACGCCGGCGCGCACGGCGCGCGCTGCACCGGTCGCGTCCCCGGCGAGCTGGCGCAGCAACGCCTCGGCGTACCAGCCGCCGGCTCGTCGGTGCGGTGACCCGCGGTGCCGAGACGCCGCGACGACGCCCAGGTCGTGCCGCGCCTGCGCCACCCGCCCCAGAGACACAGCGGTCCGGCCGGCGATCAGCCGCGCTTCGAGCGCCGGCACGTCGAGCCGTCGCCGCTCGAGCTGGGTCGCGGCTCTGCGGGCGGCGGCCAGCAGCTGAGTACCCCGCTGCTCGCGGTGCCAGGCCGCTCGTACGGCGGCCAGGTCGGCGAGCGCCACCCACCCGGGTCGGTGCTGGACCGCGAACTCGTCCCGCGCCTCCCGCGACAGACGCTCCGCGAGCTCCGCATCGCCGGCGGCGAGCGCAGCGCCTGCCGACGTGAGCAGTGCGTCGGCCACACCGCTGCGGTCGGAGCGCTTCCGCAGCGCTGTCACGGCGCGCTGCGCCGTCTCGAGCGCCTCGGGTCCCAACCCCATCGACAGCAGCAGCGTCGCGCGGTCGACCTCGACGGCGGTGGTCGGCAGCGAGAGCAGGCGGTAACGCTGCTCCGCCTCGTCGTACAGCTGCAGAGCATCGACGGGACGGCCTGCGTTCGCCGCACACCAGCCGCGGTTGAGCACCTGGTCGACGGCCGGCGCGACCGCCTCGATGCTCTCGAAGAGCAGCTGCGCCTTGGCCAGCGCGCGGTCGGCTTCCGCCGTGTTGCCGCGGTCGATCTCCACCAGCCCTCGAGTCGACCACGCGCGCGCCTCCCACACCGTGTCCGGGTCACGCGCGAGCAGGGCGAGAGCGCGGCGGCAGGCGGCGAGCGCTTCGACATGGCGGCCCAGTCGGTACAGGACGCCGAGCAGCTGCACCTCCGCCGCCGCCCGTTCCCGGCCGGCGAGGCTGCCGGCGGCCGACTGAAGCAGCCGGATCGCGGCACGCGACCGGCCGAGCAGGAGCAGTACCGCAGCGAGGCTCACACCGACCTGGGCCTCGCGGGCCGGGGCGCCCGCTCGCCGGGCCGCAGTGGTCGCCGACCGCAGATGGGCCAGCGCAGCTTCGAGGTCCCCTGACGCGCGCGCGGCTATGCCGAGTGCCTGCTCCGCCAAGGACACGGTCACCAGGTCTACGCTCTGGGCGATCGCGAGAGCCTCATGAGCCAGTGCGGCGCCTCGAGCGGGATCCACGGCGGCGAGCGCGAGAGCCTCGTCGGCCAGGGATCCACCGCCTGGTTCGGTTGCTCGTCCGGCCACGGTCGCGATGCTAGGCCAACTGCAGACGGACGATGGGGGCACACATGCAGCACCGGAACGGCGATGGCAACGGTGGTCCTGACGGCGATGACGCGCGGCTGAGGTACCTGGCGAGTCGTCGTGACATCGCCTGGTCGCCCGGCACCGACGGCTCGCACGTCTGGTTCTACCGGCCGGGTGAGCTGGTGGTGGCGGCGGACGCGCTCGACGAGGTGCGCAAGACGCTGCGGTCCCTGAAGGTGCGCGTGCGTGGCCCCGTCGAGGTCGCCCCGGGGGGTGCGACGGTCCTGCTCGTCGCGACGCGGGCCGGCGTACCGGAGCTCGTGGACGAGCTCGAGCGACGGTTGGGGAATCGATCCGGGGTCGTGGGGCCGAACCACGTGCTGCTCGCGGCGCCGCAGGTGTCGTGGGGGCCGGGCACCGAGCCTGAGCCCGTGGACGAGCTCTCCTGGGCGGCCGAAGGCGACGCCGGCCGCTGCGTTCGCGTGGCGGTGGTCGACACCGGGCTGCTGAAGACCCACGCAGCGCACCCGTTCCTGCAGTCCGGCATCCTCGCCGACGTCGACGACATCGAGGACCCCGACATCGACGGCAACGGCTTCGTCGACGTCGTTGCGGGTCACGGCACGTTCGTCGCCGGCGTGGTCCGCCGGGTCGCTCCTGGCGCGACGGTCATCGTGGAGAAAGCGCTCAACGACGGCGGCTACACCGACGAGGTCGACCTCGGCCGGCAGCTGGTGCAGGCGCTGCGCGGCTTCCCCGACATCGTCAACCTGTCCGTCGGCGGGCACACGCGGAACGGCGCAGCGCCGATCGCGCTGCAGGCCTTGTGGGAGCAGGTCGAGCGGCGGCGTCCGGAGATCGTCGTCGTCGCGGCGGCCGGCAACCAGGGCAGCGACAAGCCGTTCTGGCCGGCCGCGTCGAAGCATGCGCTCGGCGTCGGAGCGGTCGACGACAACGGCGACCAGGCCGACTTCAGCAACTTCGGCGTCAACGCCGATCTGTGGGCGCCCGGTGTCGACGTCGACAACGCCTACTGCGACGGGACCTACCGCCCGCTCGACGGCTCGGGGGACCGGTCGTTCAAGGGCTTCGCGCGGTGGAGCGGCACGTCGTTCGCGGCGCCGTACGTCGCCGGTGCGATCGCGGCGCGGATGACCGCGGACGGCGTGAGCGCCGGCGAGGCGCGCGACCGGGTGGTCAGCGACGCGGCCGCGTCCCCCGGGTCGGCCGGTCCCACCGTCCGGGTCTAGCCGCACGTCCGGCTCGAAACGTCTAGCGGACCACCCACGAGGTCTGCACCACGACGCCACTGGCCAGCTCGCACCGCAATGAGACGGGACCGCGCGGCAGCGCAGTCAGCCAGAAGCACCCGGACTCGCACGAGCTCAGCATCAGCGAGCGGCCGGCGTAGCAGAGCTCGATGCGGGCGGCCTGCGGCGGGAGGATGCGGCCCACGACGCCACCGGAGCCGTCGTCGGCGACCAGCTCGACCGTGGCGTGCCGGTACTCGAAGCGCAGCGCCTGGTCCGGACGGGTGCGGGTACCCGGCTCGGCGTCGTACGGCACGGTAGTCCTCCCTCGTTCGCGCTGGTCCTGTAATGAATTCGCCCGCGGTGCGCTGATACC
>DASQMY010000034.1:0-9118 GCA_035645255.1 Mycobacteriales bacterium | reverse complement strand
CGCCAGCCCGACGTCCAGGAGCTGCGCAACAGCGGACTGCCCGCCGGTCTCCTTGCCGGCGATCGCGCCGAGAGCCGCGCGGTGCAGCGCCGCTCCGTACGGCGTCACGGCGCCGGTCCGGTAGAGGATGGCGGCGGCGGCGAACACGACGATCGCCGTCACCACCGCAGCCCAGCCACCTCGACCGGTGAGGCTGGCGCTCGCCGAGCGGCTGCCGCGCAGGGCCGCCACGGCGACGCGCGTGGGGCGGGCGGCCCGCAGGATGAGCAGCGAACGGATCATCGTCAGGAACGGGACCGCCAGCAGCAGCAGCTGCCACCAGGTGCGGCGGAGGAATGCCATCTTCGACGGCGCGATCGCCAGGCGCAGCACGTACTCGGCGGCGAACACCGCCCACAGCAGCCAGGTAGCTGCCACCAGGGTCGTGTGCAACCCGGTGCCGGTACGCGCTGCGGTCTGCCCGAGAACGACGACGAGGAACAGCAGCCCCAGCGCTGACATGGCTGGGTGCAGCCGTTGGTACAGGTGCTTGCGCCAGCCGCTCACGCGTCTCCGGCGGTCGGCCCATGCAGCCTCGGACGCCGAGCTCCCGGAGCGCACTTGCCGCGTCCGCGAGCGGCTCCTGCGGCGGGACTGGTGCTCGCGCTTCGGCGGTCACCGCCGGCGTTCCCTGTCCTGCTCGACCTCTTCGCGTTCTTCCCGGATCTCCCTGGCGAGGAAGAAGTTCAGCGCCGTCCGGATCGCGGCGACCGCCGCCAGCTTCCCGATCTCCTCGAACGTCGGCGCGACGGCGGTGCTGAGCAGGTCGGACGCCAGCTGGAACTCCAGCCCGAGCGCGAGGAACCGGCCGAGGTCCAGACGGATCGGCACGAAGGAGTCCGAGCTCCGGCGCCGTGCCGTCACCGCGACCCCGAGCAGGCGTACGACGGCCATCACCACCCCGCCGAAGATGATCACCGCCCCGGCGAGCTCCACCAGGCGGACGAAGACGTCAACCACCTCATGCAGGTTCTCCTCGGAGATCACTCCATGGGTATGCGCGATCCCGGGGAGTCCAACCTCCCGCCGCCGGAGGCCGCGTTGCGTCGCCGCCTAGGCGGGGCCGCCCACGCGGCCGCCGTGACTGTCGTCGAGCGACACCAGCCGGTAGGCCTGCGTAGGCACCGACTTGCCCTTCAGCTCGAGCGCACCGAGCGGCTCGGTCTCGGCATCCGGCAGCAGCTCCTTCGTGCCGGGTCCGATCGCGACGCTGCCGCCACTGGCCAACTGCTCGATGCGCGACGCGACGTTGACCGTGTCGCCGATCACCGTGTGGGTGCGACCGCCCTCGGTGCCGAGGAGACTCACCGACGCCGGTCCGCTGTTGATCCCGACCCGGAAGCGCGGCCAACCGGGGTGCGCCTCCGCGACGCGAGCGGTTGCCTCCTGCAGGGCGAGGCCGGCGGCCGCCGCTCGGCGCGCGTGGTCGGGCTGGTCGCCTCGCTTGTTGAACGTGACCATCAGCGCATCGCCGATGATGCGGTCGACGTCGCCGCCGTACTTCCGCACCACCGGCGGCACGGCGACCTCGAAGTAGGCGTTGAGCATCAGCGCGACCTCGACCGGGTCGTGCGCCTCGGAGAACGCCGTGAAGCCCTGCACGTCGGCGAACAGGACGCTCACCTCGCGCGTTCCGGACACGGTGTCGTCCAGATAGAGGTCGGCGAACCGCTCCTCGTGCCACTGGATCCGGGCGCCCATCGCCACCAGGCCGAAGGCAGCGAGCAGCAGCAGGTGCCACTCCCACCAGGACAGTGCCCAGTCACGCGCGAACACGACCGCGACCATCGCCTCGGCCAGCAGCACGAACGCCGACAGCATCGAGAGCAGCATCAGCGACGGCCGTCTCCGCCAGAGCGCGACGTAGCGGGTGGCGCTGAACGCGTAGAGCACGACCGCCGGAACCGCGAGCGCCGTGAGGATCCCGTCGGCGCGCTCGGGCACCGACGTGCCGTGCAGCGGCGGCAGCTTCGTCAGCGTCGCTGTCCCCCACGCCGCCGCGAGGACCAGCAGCCCGACCCGAGCGCGCCGCCCGCCACGCATGCCGCGCAGCGCCCGATCGCCCGAGAAGTCGATCGTGGAGAGCGCCGCGAGGACCGACCCGATCGCGATGCCCACCGGCGTCGCCACCACGAAGCCCGGGTTGCGCTTCTGCAGCAGTACGCCGGGCGTCGCGAGGGCGTGCAGGCCGAGGAAGAGCGCGCTCGCCAGGAAGACGAGCGACACCATCAGCACCCGGGCGTCGCCGCGCCGTAGTGCAGCCGACCCGGTGCCGTAGGCCAGCGCCGCGCTCAGCACTGCGCTGGACAGGACGATCCAGAAGTGTGCCGGCTGGTGGTCCCAGTGCACGTCCAGGCTCGGCCGGCGCATCAGCAGCAGGAACCCGGCGAACGGCGCCGCGAGCGCGAATGCCGCCGCCGCGAGCATCCCGCGCGAGTAGACGAACCGCTGCTCAGTCACTGAACGCCTTGAGGTGCTCGTGGACCTGCGAGACGACGACCGACCCCTCCCCGACCGCCGAGGCGACGCGCTTCACCGAACCGCACCGGACGTCGCCGACCGCGAACAGCCCGGGCACCGTCGACTCGTAGGGCATCGGTCGCCGGTCGAGGCTCCACCGGGCCGACGCTGCGGCGTCGTTGCCGGCGAGCACGAACCCGAACCGGTCACGCTCGACTGCCTCCGGTAGCCAGCCGGTGTGCGGCTGGGCGCCGATCATGACGAACAGCGCGTCGACCGGGAGGGTCTGCTCCTCTCCCGACTTCCGGTCCCGGACGGTGATCTGCTCCAGGCGACCGTCCCCCGCCCCAGCGGACACCTCGGCCGACGTACTGACGTCGATGTTGTCCTGCGCCGCGATCGCGTCGATCAGGTAGCTGGACATGCCGGTCGAGATGTCGTCCGAGCGGATCACCAGCGTCACTTGGCGGCAGTACCGCGCCAGGTGCAGCGCCGCCTGTCCCGCGGAGTTTCCGCCGCCGACGATCGCCGCGGCCCGCCCGGCCAGCGCCGAGGCCTCCGAACCGGTCGACCCGTAGTAGACGCCCGCGCCCACCAGTGCGTCGATGGACGGCACCCCGATCCGCCGGTACGACACTCCTTGGGCGAGGACGACGGCGCGCGCGCTGACCTCACCGACTCCCGCGACGTCGACGACGAAGCCGCTGCCGGCCGCCTCGATGCGGGTCACCTCGCGCATCAGCAGGAAGTTGGCGCCGAACACCCACGCCTGCTGGTAGCCGCGCTGCGCGAGGTCCGCGCCGCTGATCCCGCGCGAGAACCCGAGGTAGTTGCGGATCAGCGAGCTGCTGGCGGCCTGACCGCCGATCGACTCGCGTTCGACGACGAGGGTGCGCAACCCCTCGGACGACGCGTAGACCGCGGCTGACAACCCGCCCGGGCCGGCGCCGACGATGACGACGTCGAAGTCGCGTCCGTCGTCGTCGTCGAGCGTCGTGCGCAGGCCCCACGCCTCGGCGATCTCGACGTCGGTCGGGTCGGCCAGAACCGCACCGCCCACCGCCGCCATCCACACGAGCACCTCGGCAGGCGAGTCCTGCGCACCGATCTCGGTCAGTACCTGGTCCGCCAGCGGTGACCCCCGCTCGCGGAAGGCGCTCGGGATGCCGTTGCGCGCGAGCAGGCTGCGGACGGCGCGCGCCCGCGCAGAGTGCCGGTCCGCGATGACGACGACCTCGCGGTAGTTGGCGATCTCGCTCCTGGACCACTCCTGCACGAACTCGGCCACCGTCCGGCGGAACAGCTCGTCGCGCTCGATCCACGGCTTCAGGACGTAGTAGCTGATGTCCGCCACGGCCATCGAGGCGAGGATCGCCTTGGCAGCGGCCCGCCTGGCCCAGACCCCCCACTCGACGAGCAGCGCGCGCCGGGCGTCCGGATGGAGGGTGCGGGCCCGGCCGAGGATGGTCGCGCGGTCGTCCGCAGGCACGTCGAGGTCGACGAGCACCACGGCCACCGGGCGGCGCTCCGCGTGGCTGCGCTCCAGCACCCGGAGCGCACTGTCGAGGTCGGGCTCGACCCGGATCTGGAAGTCGCTGCCAAAGCCCCGCTGCAGCTCGGACTCGACGCGGTCGAGGGTGACCGGATCGGCGTCGACAGCGAGCAGCACGGGTCGAGCGCGACCCGGACCCGTCGGTGGAGCACTCGCCACACGACAAGGGTAGGGCGCCTTCAGTGCCCGCCTCCAGCGGTTTCCCGAAGATCTCCGGTGCGACACGATGACCGACGTGGTGATCAGCGGGACCGAGGACGGCGACTCCTCGAGCAGCGGTGCGGCGGCCGCCGGCATGACCCCGCGCGAGTGGATCCTGCACCTCGATCTCGACCAGTTCCTCGCAGCGGTGGAGATCCTGCGGCGCCCGGAGCTCCGCGGGAAGCCGGTGGTGGTCGGTGGCTCCGGCGACCCGACGCGCGCGCGGCAGGTCGTGTCGACCTGCTCCTATGAGGCCCGCGGGTACGGCGTCCGCTCCGGGATGCCGTTGAAGGCGGCGGCCAGGCGCTGCCCCGACGCCGTATTCCTGCCCGTCGACGCGCCGACGTACGAGGCGGCCTCGGCCGGCGTCATGGCGACGGTGCGCGGGTTCCCGGTGGTCGTCGAGGTGTGGGGCTGGGACGAGGCGTTCATCGGTGCGCGGACCGGTGACCCGGAGGCGCTCGCGCACGAGATCCGGCAGCGGGTCCTCACGGCGACCGGCCTGTCCTGCTCGATCGGCATCGGCGACACGAGGCTGCAGGCCAAGACCGCCACCGGCTTCGCCAAGCCGGCCGGTATCGCGCGACTGACCAGCGACCAGTGGCTGCCGGTGATGGCGGAGAAACCGGTAGAGGCGATCTGGGGCATCGGCGGCAAGACCGCCGCGCGGCTCGCCGAGGCAGGCATCACCACGGTCGCTGCGCTCGCCGCAGCCGACGCCGACGAGCTCGCGGCGCGGTTCGGGCCGACGATCGGTCCGCACCTGCGGGAGCTCGGCCGCGGCGGCGAGCGCTGGCCCGTCGTCGACGAGCCGCACGTCGCGCGGTCACGCAGCCGGGAGATCACCTACGAGCAGGACCTGACCGACCCAGCCGCCATCGACGACCAGGTCCGCCTGATGGCCCGCGGGCTGACCGTCGAGGTCGCAGGCGACGGGCGGATCGTCGTACGCGTCGCGGTGAAGGTGCGCACCTCGACGTTCTACACGCGGACGAAGATCAGCAAGCTGGCCGCCCCGTCCACCGACCCCGACGTGGTGGCCGATGCCGCGTCGGCCGTGCTCGGCCGGTTCGAGCTCGACCGCCCGATCCGCCTGCTCGGCGTACGCGTCGAGCTCGACCCACCGGCGTCCCCTGCCGCGTCTCCGACCTAGCTGATCACCGGGCGTCGAGCACGGCCTCTTTGCCGTCGACCAGCCCGAACGTCTGCCCACCCACCGGCGCGGCCGTCGGGCGCAACGTGCAGGCCACGGCGCCCGCCGACGTGCCGGACGACTCGACCAGGCGGCAGCGACAACGGGACGCAGCCGTCGGCGAACAGCTTCTTCCCCGTGCCCACGACGACCGGGAAGACGATCAGCCGGTCCTCGTCGATCAGCCCCGCCGTGCAGCGACCGACCAAGCGCGCAGCTGCCGTGGATCTGCAGCTCGCCGCCCGGCTTCGACTTCAGCTCCCCGACGGCCTCGACCACGTCCGCGGAGATGACCGTCGAGTTGTTCCAGGGCGCCTCGTCGAGCGTCGTGGAGACGACGTACTTCTGCGTGTTGTTCAGCGTCGTCGCGATCAGGTTGTCCGGGTCGGTGACCTCCGGCCAGCAACCAGCGAAGATGTCGTACGTCGTGCGGCCGAGCAGGACGGCGTCGGTCCTGGCGAACCAGCTGTCGACCACGTTGCCCATGTCCTCGTCGGCGAACGGAACCAGCCAGCCGCCGCGGTCGAAACCGCCGCTGCGGACTCCTTGTCGCGAGAGGGACAGCCGCTCCGGCTGTCATGCATGCGTCGAGCAGTCCCGCCGCGGATCGACAGCTCACCCATAGAAAATCGGAGAACTCTCCGGTCGGCTACGTAGGCGGTTGGTCCGCACCGACCGGTGCCCCGACCCGAGCGACCAGCTTCTTCGGCGCCAGCACGCAGTAGCTCTCGGTCAGCAGCTCGGCGACCTCGTCCCAGTCGACGGCGTCGCCGAGGATCAAGCCGACGACGTTGCTCCCCCACTGCGGCCGGTAGAACGGGTGGCCGGCGGCCGTCAGCGCCTCGAGCTCGGGTCCGGAGGACCGGAAGGTCACCGTGGTCACCGGCTCGGTGCGGCCGGTGGCCCGGGCGTAGACCGGCGGCCAGCCGCCCTCGATGGAGTAGAGGTGGGCGAAGGTCCGCTTGCGGATGCGCCACCGCGTGCCCACCCACGCGTCCTCCTCGTAGGCCTCGGGGAGTGCGAGGCACACCGACCCGACGCGGTCGACGATGTCAGCCGGGACCACCGGACGCTCGCCCATCACAGACTCCCTGGCTCACACCGCGGTCAGCAGGTACTTGGCGAAGAACCCGTCGGCCGAGTAGGCCGCGTCGCGCACCTCGAACCCTGCGCTGCGGATCATCGGCTCGAGGAGCCAGTTGAAGGTCGAGTGCTCGTCGCGAACATGGTCCTCGAGGTCGGCTCGGGTCCAGCCGTCACCGGCCGTCGGGTACGACGCGCACCACTTCTCCAGCCGGTCCGCCGTCTCGTCGACCGGGAAGCTGTAGACGATGTCCCACAGTCGAAGCAGCCCCTGCGGTCGCAGCAGCGCGCGGATCCGGCCGAGCGCCACCACTTTCCAGAAGTCCGGGAGGTGGTGCAGCGCGTAGCGCGAGTAGACGACGTCGGCAGGTGCGCCGGCGTGCTGGTAGGTGAGGAACCCGCCCTCCACGATCTCCAGTGACGTCGATCGGCTGCTCGCCACGGCGCGCAGCCGGGCGAGCATCACCGGCGACGGGTCGACAGCGACGACGCGCTCGAACACCTCGGCCGCGGCGAGGGCGAACTGCCCGGTGCCGGCGCCGAGGTCGATCACGGTGGCGCCGGGTCCGACACCTGCCGACTGCAGCAGCAGCACCTCGCTCGCCGCGTCGGCGTCCTCCTTGTCGTCGTAGCGCGAGACGTGCACGGCGTCGACGTTCTCCTGGCCGATGGTGGCGAGCTCGTCCAGCTGCCAGCCCGGCCGCGCGCGTGTCCGGTGTGCTGTCACCCGGTCATCGTGGCAAACCCACCGACAGTCCGCGACCGACGTCCGCGGCACTGCCTACACTCGACCGATGCGACTCGGCTTCGGGCTCCCCGTCTCCGGCAGCTGGGCGACGCCGGACGCGATGCGGCACGTCGCGCAGGGCGCCGAGACGCTGGGCTACGAGTCGCTGTGGACCTTCCAACGGCTGCTGCACCCCGCCGAGGGCGAGTGGGGTCCGATGTACCGCGCGGTCCACGACCCGCTGGCCGCGCTGGCGTTCGTCGCCGGCACGACGAGCCGGATCCGGCTCGGCGTCGCCGTGGTCAACATGCCGTTCTACTCGCCGATCGTCCTCGCCAACACGCTGACGACGATCGACGTCGTCTCGGCCGGCCGGCTCGACGTCGGTCTCGGGCTCGGCTGGTCGCCCGAGGAGTTCGCGGCGGCCGGCGTGCCGTACGAGCGGCGCGGCGCCCGCGGCGAGGACTTCGTCGGCTGCCTGCGGGCGGTCTGGGGCGACAACCCAGTGGAGTACGCCGGCGAGTTCTACTCCGTGCCGCCTGCGGTCGTCGACCCCAAGCCGGTGCAGCGGCCGCACCCGCCCATCCTGCTGGGCGGTACGGCGGACGCGGCGCTGCGCCGCGCAGGCCGGCTCGCGGACGGCTGGATCAGCAGCAGCCGGCAGGATCTCGCCGACATCGGCCGCGCGGTTGGCATCATCACTGGCGCGGCCGCAGATGCCGGCCGGGACGCCGCCGACCTGCGGATCGTCGTCCGCGGCGCGCTGATGCTCGAGACTTCAGCGGTCGACGGCGACCGCCGGCCGTTGCACGGGAGTGCCGACCAGGTCAGCGAGGACCTGGCGGCACTGGGCGAGCAAGGGGTGACCGAGGTGTTCCTCGACCTCAACTTCGACCCGCGCGTCGGCTCGCCGGACGCCGACCGGGCGGAGTCGATGGAGCGCGCGGATCACGCACTTGCGGCGTTCGCGCCGGGGGCGGACCAGGCGACCTAGCCCGCGGCGGCCCGCCGTACCGCGTCGACGGAGCGCTCGACGTCCGCGTCGTCGGTGGACCAGTTGCTCACCGAGACGCGGAGCACGTCCCGGTCCCGCCACCGCGATCCGGACATCCACGCGGTGCCGTCGGCCAGCAGCCGGGCCGTGACGTCCCGCGTGCGCTGATCCGCGCCGAACGACGCGCAGACCTGCGTGAAGACGACGTCGTTGATGATCTCAGCACCGGCGATCGCGCCGATCCCGTCCGCGAGGCTCCTCGCGTGGCGGACGAGGCCGTCGACCAGGTCGGCGACACCGCTGCGGCCGAGCGAGCGCAGCGCCGCCCACACCGGTACGCCGCGCCCGCGGCGGGAGAGCTCGGGCACCTTCTCGAGCGGGTCGCCCGGGCCTTCGTCGTGGACCAGGTAGCTGGCCTGCACGCCGAACGCCGCGCGCAGCGCGGTCGGGTGCGCGACGACTGCGACGCCGCAGTCATAGGGCACGTTGAGCGTCTTGTGCGCGTCGGTCGCCCACGAGTCGGCGGCCTCGTAGCCCGCCAGGATGTGCCGCAGCGCCGGCGAGGCCGCGGCCCAGAGGCCGAACGCGCCGTCGACGTGGACCCACGCGCCGTGCTGGTGCGCGAGGGCCGACGCGCCGGCGACGTCGTCGAACGCGCCGGAGTGCAGGTTGCCCGCCTGCAGCACGACGAGCGTCGGGCCGGTCCCCGACGCGAGCGCGTCGGCCAGGGCGTCCAGCCGGATGCGGCCCTGGTCGTCGGCGTCGACGACGGTTGGTGCGCCGAGGCCGAGGTAGCGAAGGGCGAGATCCACCGTCCCATGCCGCTCGGCTCCAACGAACACTCGAATCGGCGGTGCGCCGGTGAGCCCC
>DASQMY010000033.1:0-2500 GCA_035645255.1 Mycobacteriales bacterium | reverse complement strand
TGGGCACCGGTGAGGTCTTCGGGGCCGTGCCGATCCTGCCGATCGTCGCCGGCGTCGTGCTCCTTGCCGGTCACCTGGTCCTGACGTACACCCGGTTCGGGCGCTATGTCTACATGACCGGCGGCAACCGGGAGGCGGCCGAGCTCGCCGGCGTGCGGACCCGCCGGGTCGTGCTGGCCTGCCTCACGTTGTCGGCGTTCACCGGCGCCGTTGCCGGACTGCTGCTGGTCGGCCGGATCGGCAGCGCGCAGCCGAGCGCGGCCGGCGACATGCTGCTCAACGGCATCGCGGCGGTGGTGCTCGGCGGCACGTCGATGTTCGGCGGCGAGGGCGGGGTCAAGAACACGCTGGTCGGTCTGCTGATCTTCGGTGTGCTCTCGAACGGACTGGACCTGCTCCCGAACGTCGACGTCTACACGAAGGGCCTGATCCAGGGCGTTATCCTGCTGTCGGCGCTGATCATCAACGTGCTGGCGCTGAAGCTGGGCAACTCCCGGAGAGCAAGCACCTCGGACTGACGGGCAGGGATGGCAGACGAGCGCCGCGGGAAGCCAACGATCTACGACGTCGCCAAGCGGGTGGGCGTCTCTACCGCGACCGTTTCCCGAGCGCTCAACGGCACCGGCCAGATCGCGCCGGCGACGCGTGCCTCGATCGACGACGCCGTCCGCGAGCTCGGCTACCAGCCCAACGGCCTGGCCCGCGGCCTGCGCACGAAGTCGACGCAGACGATTGCGCTGCTCGTCCCGGACATCACCAACCCGTACTACCCGCATCTGGTCAGCGGCGTGCAGGCGCTCGTGCGCCGGCGTGGCTACACGATGCTGCTGGCCAGCGCCGAAGGTGACGCCGCGGGCGAGATGGAGTATCTCGAGCTCTTCCGGGCCAAGGGCGTCGACGGCGCGCTCGTGATCGGCATGTCGGTACCGAAGGAGCAGATCGCCCAGACCGTCGCCGACGGCTTCCCCATCGTGTCGCTCGACCGCGACATCGACTCCCCGGACGTGCCGCTCGTGCGGCTCGACAACCGTGGCGGAGCGCGCCAGGCGACCGATCACCTGATCGGGCTGGGCCACCGGGCGATCGCCCATGTTGCCGGCCCGCAGCGACTCGCACTGAGCCGCGAGCGGCTGGCCGGCTACACCGGCGCGCTCAAGACAGCCGGCGTCTCCTACGACGACCGGCTCGTGACCGAGAGCGACTTCACCGAGCAGGGCGGCTATGACTCCGCCCGCGCTCTCCTCGCCTCCGGCGTCGGCTTCTCGGCCGTCTTCTGCGGCAACGACCTGATGGCGGTCGGCGCCATGAACGCCTTGATCGAGAGCGGGCACGCGGTGCCCGGCGACGTCTCCGTCATCGGATTCGACGATCTGCCGCTGGCGTCCTACACGACGCCGCGGCTGACCACCATGCACCAACCGGCCGCGGAGCTCGGCGAGAAGGCCGCCGCGCTGCTCATCGACGTCATCAAGGGCCGTCGGCGCGCGGCCAAGGCGGGAGACGTCGTACTCAGTGCGCGGCTGGTCGAACGTGCCTCGACCGGACCGCCGCCCGCCGCGCGTCGCAAGCGCAGGTAGTGTCGGACCGGCCGGCCGGCCGCCCTGCGCAGGGTGCCTGATCAGTGCTGCGCGGCGTACGCTGCCTTGCCGAGAGTGAGCGCGCCGAGCGCCCCGGACCGGCTGCCGAGCCCTGATGGACAGATGAAGGCGTCAAGGGCAGCGCCGGCCGCCGGCAGCTCGACGTAGCCGTTGACGATCGCGGTCAGCTTCTGCCGGACGCGCGCGTGCTGGCCGGTGCGGCGCATGACACCGCCACGCAGCACGATCCGTTGCGGCGACAGGATGTAGACGAGGTTGGCGAGTCCCGTGGGCGAGGTGGTGCGCCTGCACGTCCCACGCGACGTGCTTCTCGGGCAGCTCGTCCGGCCGGCAGCCCCAGCGCGCGGTCAGCGAAGCGGCGCTCGCGAGACCTTCCCAGCAGTCACCGTGGTAGGGGCAGTCCCCCGGGAAGTCGTCGATGGCCAGGTCCCGCACCACGGCCTGGTGACCGACCTCGGGATGCATGGCGCCGCCGAGCAGCTCGCCTTCGACCATCACACCGCCGCCGATACCGGTGCCGACGGTGATGTAGCAGAACGTGCTCACGTCCTGCGCCACACCCCAGCGAGCACACGCCGTACGGGTACGGAATCTGGGTAGACGACGTCGGACCGTTCGCCGGGGCTGGGCGGGCCAGCGAGTCACGACCGTCCGCTCAGCGACCGCAGTTGTGGTGACGACCGGCGAAGCTAAGTTCGATCCCGGACCGCCGCCCACGGACGAGCTCGCTCCCGGCTGGCGGCCCGCGCACGAGCCGGTGGTCGAGCACCTGGTGCCGGCGATGCTGCGGCAGATGACCTGACGAGCGGCAGCCGTAGGCCGCTGCTCGATCCCGTGCGCGTGCGGAGCCGTCAGCCTCGTGCGAACGTGCACGGCAGCGGGTCGACAGCCGTCACCGGACG
>DASQMY010000032.1:0-4129 GCA_035645255.1 Mycobacteriales bacterium | reverse complement strand
CGGCTGGTCACGGCTCGCCGGAGCGAGCGAGCGGGACGAGGAGACCGGGCTGCACCAGGAGATCGACTTCGACCCGGTCGGCTGCCGGTTCCTCGACAGCTGGTGGTTCGACGGCGACGACTCGCCCCCGCTGACGCAGTCCGTCCGGTGCTACTCCCCTGCGGACCTCGCGCTGCTGGTCGAGGGCACTGGTCTGGCGGTGGACGGGCTGGAGGTCGGCGGCGAGCCGCTCGACCGAGCTGCCCGCGGCGTCAGCGGTCCGCTCGGCGAGACGTGGGGCTACCGCGCTCGGCTGAGCGCCCTCACCGGAGCGGCGAATGGGACGGCGGGTACAGTGGATGCCTGACCGCTCGCGCGGTGCCTCCAGCGATCGGCCGAGCCCGCCCATGACGCAGACCCAGCGAGACGGCACCGGCGACACCAGCCCGGACGACATCGACCTCACCTCGACCGACCTCGAGGACGTGCTGACCAAGGTCTCGGCGCTCGCCAAGCGGGCGATCCCGGGCGCGACCGAGGTGTCGGTGACGCTCGTGCAGGACGGCGGCGCGCGCACAGCGGCCTTCACCGGATCTCTCGCTCTCGAGCTCGACGAGACGCAGTACGCCGTCGGGCACGGTCCGTGCGTCGACTCGGCGCTCGCCGGCACGACCGTTCACATCCGGGACATGGCGGCGGAGACGCGCTGGCCGGCGTACACGCCGGTCGCCGCCGACCGCGGCGCGAAGGCGTCGGTGTCCATCGGCCTCCCGGTGCAGCGGACGGTCATCGCGGCGCTCAACATCTACAGCGACCAGGTCGACGGTTTCACTGCCGAGGCGCTGGAGATCGCGAAGACGTTCGGCGGCTACGCCGCTGTCGCGGTCGCGCACGCGAGCATGGCCGCGACCGCGACCGCTGCGGCGAAGCAGATGCAGCAGGCGATGGAGTCCCGAGCTGTGATCGAGCAGGCCAAGGGCATGCTGATCGCGATGCACGGCTGCACGCCGGACGAGGCGTTCGACCGGCTCGTGGGCGCGTCCCAGGCGGCCAACCGCAAGCTGCGGGACATCGCGGTGAGCATGGTGTCCGGCGCTGCGACGCTCCACCGCGCCGACAACTAGCAGATCCGCGCTCAGGATCGCCGGCGCGGGCGCCGATACCGACCGGGTGACGATCAAGAGGACCGCGCTGCTGGCGGCGGTGTGCGCCACCGTCGGCTTCCTGGCGACCGCACTGACCGGCTGCACCGCCGCCAGGACCGAGGCCGCCCGCCCGGTCGAGGCGCGCCGTACGCCGGCCGTGGTCCCTACCGGCACACCGACGCCGACGGTCACCCCGCAGGCGCCGCCGGTGGACGCGATCGACGCGGAGACCTCGGAGCAGCTGCTGCTCACTGGCGCGGCGCGGCTCGCGGTCGACGTCAACGGGCGGCCCAGCGAGCTGGCCCTGCCGCAGAGCACCACGCTGGACATGCTGATCGAGCAGGAGCCCGGTGAGCGGAAGCGGGTGCTGCGGCTCAACACCGCCGGCGCGGCGTCCGCAGACGCGGACGAGTTCTCGGTCGAGGGCATCATGGCGGTCGGCACCTTCAAGACCGGGGACGCCGGCCTCAAGCTGGTCGTCTTCAGCCCGGCGCTCGGTCAGGACATCTTCTCCGACGACGGCAGCTGCACGATCACGTTCGCCAAGGCCGACCCGGCTGGTGCGGACGGCAGCGTCAGCTGCCCGGAGGTCCGCTGGGACGGGACGCTGATCACCATCACCGGGACGTTCACGGCTCGGCCCGCCGCCGCCTAGACATGGTTTACAGGTAGGTCCGCAGCTCCCACAGCTCCGGGTAGAACCGCATCGGGATCCGGGTGCGCAGGTAGGCGGACCCGCTCGACCCACCGGTACCGGATTTCACGCCGATCTGCCGCTCCACCATCGCGACGTGCCGGCTGCGCCACTGCGCCGCCAGCTCGTCATGGCCGACCAGCGCCTCGGACAGGTCCCACAGGTCGCCGTACGCCGGCCGGTCACGCGCGATCGCCAGCAGCGACGCGCGCCGGGTCGCCTCGTCGGTCATCGGCAGGCCGCGCAGCTCGAGCAGCCCGCAGAACGCGTCCCACAGGCTCGGCTCGGCGGCCCGCCGGTGC
This sequence comes from Mycobacteriales bacterium, assembly GCA_035645255.1. GTDB lineage: Bacteria > Actinomycetota > Actinomycetes > BP-191 > BP-191 > DASQMY01. Next base: position 2,009 of record DASQMY010000032.1, on the reverse strand, counting down.
AGCCGGGCGACCTCGTCCTCGGTCGCGCCGCGCACCCGCTCGACGTAGCCGGGGTCGCTGTGGCCGGAGATGAACTCGATCTCGCGGAACTGGATCGACTGGAAGCCGCTCGCCGGTGCGAGCAGCGACCGGAACACCAGGAAGTCCTGCGGCGTCATCGTCTCGATGACGTCGATCTGCGTGACCAGGAGCCGCTCGATCACGTGCACGCGGCCGAGCAGCTGGCGCGGGAAGTAGGAGTCGCCGGCGAGCATGTCGTCGCGCGCGCGTTCGAGCTCGTGCAGCACCTGCTTGAACCACAGCTCGTAGGCCTGGTGGATCGTGATGAACAGCAGCTCGTCGTGGGCCGGCGGGTCCGACTTCAGCTGCTGCTGCGACAGCAGCTCCGGCAGGTGCAGGTAGCTGCCGTAGACCAGCCGGCCGCCCGCCTCGCCGAAGTGGGCGCTCTGCGGCTCGACGTCGGTCACCATCAGCCCATGTGGGGGTAGCGGTAGTCGGTCGGCGGGACGAACGTCTCCTTGATGGTCCGCGGTGACACCCAGCGGATCAGGTTGAGGTAGCTGCCCGCCTTGTCGTTGGTGCCGCTGGCCCGCGCACCGCCGAACGGCTGCTGCCCGACCACCGCGCCGGTCGGCTTGTCGTTGACGTAGAAGTTGCCGGCCGACCAGCGCAGCGACTCGGTCGCGGCGACGATCGCCCTGCGGTCCTGGGCGATCACCGAGCCGGTGAGGGCGTACGGCGAGACGTCCGCCGCCTGCCGCAGCACGTCGTCGTACTCCGCGTCGTCGTAGATGAAGACGCCGAGCACCGGGCCGAAGTACTCGGTCGAGAAGACGTCGTGTGCCGGGTCGGAGCTGCTGAGGATCGTCGGCCGGACGAAGAACCCTTCGCTGTCGTCGGCCGTGCCGCCGGCGAGCACCTCGATCGCCGGGTCGGTCTTGGCCCGCTCCAGCACCTCGGCCAGCCGGTCGAACGCCCGCTGATCGATGACCGCACCCATGAAGTGCGACAGGTCCGTGACGTCACCCATGGTCAGCGACTCCGTCTCGGCGACGAAGTCGTCGCCCATCCGGTCCCAGACCGACCGCGGGATGTAGGCCCGCGAGGCGGCAGAGCACTTCTGCCCCTGGTACTCGAACGCGCCGCGCACCATGGCGGTCTTGAGCGCGCCGATGTCCGCCGACGGGTGGGCGACGATGAAGTCCTTGCCGCCGGTCTCCCCCACCACCCGCGGGTAGCCGGCGTACGACTCGATGTTGCCGCCGACCGTGCGCCATAGCTGCTGGAACACCTTGGTCGAGCCGGTGAAGTGGATGCCGGCGAGCTCCCGGGCGGCAAGCGCGACCTCGGACACGGCGATGCCGTCGCCGGTCACCATGTTGATGACGCCGGGCGGCATGCCGGCCTCCTCGAGCAGCCGCATCGTCAGGTGTGCGGCGAACTGCTGCGTGGGCGAGGGCTTCCACACCACGACGTTGCCCATCAGCGCCGGCGCGAGCGGGATGTTGGCCGCGATGGCCGTGAAGTTGAACGGCGTGATCGCGTAGACGAAGCCCTCGAGCGGCCGGTAGTCCAGCCGGTTCCACACGCCCGGTGCGCTCTCCGGCTGCTGCTCGATGACGAACCGGCCGTAGGCGACGTTGAACCGCATGAAGTCGATCAGCTCGCAGGCCGCGTCGATCTCCGCCTGGTAGACGGTCTTGGACTGGCCGAGCATCGTTGCGGCGTTGATGGTGTCGCGCCACGGTCCGGCGAGCAGGTCCGCAGCCTTGAGTACGACGGCCGCGCGGGCGTCGTACGGCATCGCGGCCCAGTCGTGCGCCGCGCCGAGGGCCGCGTCGACCGCCGCCTGCGCGTCGTGGTGGGTGGCGCCGCGCATGGTGCCGAGCACGTGCGAACGGCGGTGGGGCTGGATGGTGTCGATCGGCTCACCGCCGCCGAGGCGCTGCTCGCCGCCGATGGTCATCGTCAGCTCTATCGGGTCCGCGGCAGCGAGCTCCTTGAGCCGT
>DASQMY010000031.1:0-1942 GCA_035645255.1 Mycobacteriales bacterium | reverse complement strand
CTCGTCGTCGTACCCCGGCGGTGTGTAGACCCAGAGCGGCCGCTGGTGCGGGTCGCCGAGCGGGTTGTCGCGGAGGAGCTCGCTGTCGATGACCAGCTCGTCGATGCGTCCGGCGAGCTCGGTGTCCCAAGGAAGCGTCATGCCCTCTTCCTATCCCAGCAGCCGCCGTCCCGGTCGATTTCGGCACTGTTGTGCCCGGAAAGCCGCGGAGAACGGTGCCGAAACGACCGGTCGCGGCGGTCAGCCGCGGATGGTCTCGCCCGCCGTCGCGGCCGCCACGTCGCCGCCGTACACCGCTCGGGCGGCGGCGACGACCTCGTCGAGGTCGTGCTGATACCAGGTGTGGGTGAGGACGAGGCTGCGCGCGCCGGCCCGCTCGGCGTGCTCGCCGGCCTGCCGCGCCGACAGGTGCATCGGCTCGCCCGGCTCCCCGGCGCCGTACGTCGCCTCGCAGACGAGCACGTCGGCGTCCCGCCCGATGTCGACGAGCGCGTCGCACGGGCCGGTGTCGGCGCTGTAGGCGATCGTCCGGCCGCCGGCGGTGAAGCGCATGCCGAGCGTCGGTACGCCGTGCCGCATCGATGCGGTGTCGAGCGTGACGTCGCCGATTGGTGTCGACCCGCCGAGCTCCAGCGGCGTCCAGTCGAGCACGTCGTCGAGCCCGCCGGGGCCGGTCAGGCGCTCCGCGTGGGCGAGGAAGTCCGGCGGGCCGATCAGCCGGAACCTCGGCGTCCCCGGCTGGGTCTCCGCGAGCTTCTCCCGCGCGTAGGCGAACGGGTAGAGGTCGAGGAAGTGGTCCAAGTGCCGGTGGGAGATCACCACGGTGTCGATGTCGGCGATGCCGGCGTACCGCAGCAGGACGCCGAGCGTCCCGCTGCCCGCGTCGACCCAGATCCGCCGGTCGCCGTGCGAGACGAGCTGGCCGCAGAGCGCGCCGCCGGGGCGGGGTACGCCGCCGCCGCAGCCGAGGATCGTGATCTCCATCTTCGGTATTCAACCGCAGGCCGTGGACCGCCTGCGCGCCCTACCAGGGCAGGTAGTAGGTCAGCAGGTCGGCAGTGAGCGGCGGGAACAGTGCGGTGAACAGTTCGCTGTCCTGGCCGGGGTAGACGTCCGGGTGCAGCCGGGCGAGCCCGGCGATCCCCAGTGGTCCGAGCAGCAGTGCGGCGAGCTTGTCGGGCGCGACGCCGGCGCCGCCGACCGCGCCCGGGCCCTGCATCGGCCCGCCCACCTCGACCGGCCCGAACCCGCCGTCGGTCACCGCCATCCGGTAGTGCCGGCCGAACGTCGACACGACGACGTCCCTGCCGACCCGGTCGACCCCGGCGGCGAGGAGCCGCCGGTGCAGCACCGGCCGCAGCGCGTCCAGGACCGCCTCGGGCGCCGGGAGCCGCGCGTAGTACTGCTGCGCCGCCGTACCGGGGTCGGCCAGGCGCGGCTCCCAGGCGGGTCCGGTCACCGTCCCCGGCCGGTGTACGACGGTCAGGTCGCCGCCGTGCTCGTGGACCAGCCCGGCCAGCAGGTCCGCGGCGGCGGACGGGTCGACCGCCGCCGCCTCCGCGACGAGTACGCCGTCGTCGTCCGTTCGCGCCCGGGCCGAGCCGACGGCGGTGCCGTCGCGCTCCAACACCCACGTGCTGCTCGAGTCGTGCTGCAGCAACCAGCGCCACCGGGCAGTCGGGTGCGGCATCGCGACGTCTGCGCCGGCCTGGGCGCCGTCCTGCAGCGCCGCGAGCGCGGGGATGTCGGCCGCCTCCGCCCGACGCAGCGCGGGCGCGCCGTCGTCGCTTGGCACGTCGCGCAGCGGGCGCGCCCGCGGGATGTCGACGGCGTACTCGTAGCCGAACAGCCGGTAGAAGTACGGGATGCCGATCATCACCTGCAGCAGGTGGCCGCGCGTCGCGGACCGCTCGTGCGCCCAGCCCATGAGCGCGCGGACCAG
>DASQMY010000030.1:0-6446 GCA_035645255.1 Mycobacteriales bacterium | reverse complement strand
CAGAGCTCACTGCGGGGCTGCTTGGCGGCGTCGAGTCGCTCGTCGTCGCCGTCGGGGACACGGTGATCGACACCGTCCCTGGCTCCGTGGAGCGGGGGGCGATCGACGTCTTCGGCACGGCCGACAAGCCGATCCTGATCGTGTCGATCGTCATGGTGGCGCTGGCGCTCGGTGCGGTGGTCGGTCGCGCGGCGGCCCGCCGGTTCGCGGTCGGCGCGGCTGGAGTGGTCGCCTTCGCGGCGGCCGGGGTTGCCGCCGCGCTGCGGGATGCGCGCACTTCCGTCGTACCGGCAGTGCTGGTCGGCGTGCTCGGCGCGGCCGTCGGCTGCTGGCTGCTGCGGCGGCTGCTCCGCCGTGCTTCGGCCCCGGTCGCCACCGGCAGCACCGGCGGGCTGGACCGGCGAGGGTTCCTCCGGCTCGCCGGCGCCACCGTGGTCGGGGCGTCGCTCGCCGCCGTCGGCGGGCGGCTGCTCGCCGGTCGCGAGCGCGTCGCGGCCATCCGCGCCGCGATTCGGCTCCCGCTGCCCGGCCGGCCGGCCGCCGCGGCGCCCGCTGGCGCCGACCTGGGGATCGCCGGCGTCACACCGCTCTACGTCCCCAACCGCGACTTCTACCGCATCGACACGGCGCTCACCGTGCCGCAGGTCGACCCGCAGGACTGGCGGCTCAGGGTCGGCGGGCTGGTCGACCGGCCGTTCGAGCTCACCTTCGACGAGCTGCTCGCGATGCCGCACATCGAGGCCGACGTGACGCTCTCCTGCGTGTCCAACGAGGTCGGCGGCGGGCTGGTCGGCAACGCCCGATGGCAGGGCGTGCCGCTGCACGTCCTGCTCGAGCGGGCGGGCGTGCGCCCCGGCGGGACGCAGATCATGACCCGATCGGTCGACGGATTCACCGCGGGGTTCCCGACCGCGGTCGCGTTCGACCAGCGCGAGGCGATGGTCGCGGTCGCGATGAACGGCGAGCCGTTGCCGGCGCGGCACGGCTTCCCAGCCCGGCTGGTCGTCCCGGGCCTGTACGGCTACGTGTCGGCGACCAAGTGGCTGGCAGCGCTGGACCTGGTGGACCTCGAGCAGGACGGCTACTGGATCCCGCGCGGCTGGTCCAAGAACGGGCCGGTCAAGACGCAGTCGCGGATCGACGTACCCGGCCGGCGGACGGTTCGCGCGGGCAGGCAGCCGGTCGCCGGCGTCGCGTGGGCGCCGACCCGCGGCATCGACCGCGTCGAGGTCCAGGTCGACGGCGGCCCGTGGCAGCAGGCTCGGCTAGCGGCGGCGATCGGCCCGAACTGCTGGCGGCAGTGGGTCTACGACTGGGACGCGACGCCGGGCGAGCACGTCATCACCGTCCGCGCGACGGACGGTGCGGGCGCGGTGCAGCCGCCGGAGCGCACCGATGTCGCACCCGATGGTGCGACCGGCCACCACACCGTCGACGTCCGCGTCGACGCCTGACCGGCGGACCGCCTCGTCACCCGCGCGCGAGCACCCTCGAGCCACCCGAACGCCGACTCCTGCATCTCGACGTCGAACCGGTGCTGGCCGGGCCGCCACTCCGCCCGGTAGCCGTCGGCCGCGGCACCGCGCCGATACTCGGCGCGGATCCGGTCGTCAGCCGCCCGCATGCCGTCCAACGCGAAGAGCTCGTCGTCCGCGCAGTACTGCACGAGCAGCGGCGCCGGCACGCGGGCCGACGCGACGTCCGGCCAGTCCCCAATCCGGGCGAGACCTGGTGGGAAGAACATCCAGGTGTGACCAGCGACGTGCCGGTCGAGCAGTCCGGCGTACGTCTCATCATCGCCGCCACGACGCAGGCCGCGACGTCGGTCGTCGCCTGCAGCATCGTCGCTCGGCACCCACCCCCCGACATGCCGATGACCGCGGTCCGGTCGGCGTCGACGTCCGCACGGGCGCGCAGGTGCGCGAGCGCGGCGCGGTCGTCGCGGAGGACGACCGCGGGCATCGACGTCCCGAGCACGGTGCAGGTCTTGGCGAGCACCGTCTCGTGTGCGCGGGACACCTCGTCGTAGTGCCGGGCTCGCTGCACCGGGGATGCACCTGCCGGCAGCGCCGTTGCACCCATCGCGCGCAGGCTGAACCCGCGCGTGCCCCAGCCGAACGTGTCATGCGCCAGCACCACGTAGCCCGGCGGGCGAGCGCGTTCGCGAACGCCCGGCCGCCGTACGCCGAGTCGCGCAGCTCGTGCACCGTGGGATCGGTGCCGGCCGGTCCGTCGGCGACGTGCTCCTTGCCGGTCGACTTGTGGTTGCTGTGGCAGTGCAGCGCGAGCGCGGCCGGCAGCGGACCGTCCCGACCTGACGGGCGCAGGACGAACGCCTCGGTGCGCGGCCCCCACGCGTTGGCCCAGCTGAGGTGCTCGCCGTCGACGCCGTCGCGCGACCATCGCTCGATCACCTCGACGTCACTCGCGTCTCGACCGGTGCCCGCGCGTCGAGCAGGTCGACGATCTGCGCGGGGAAGTCCGGGCTGCGCAGCCACAGCTGTGCGGCACGCGCGGCCGTCGGCCAGTCGCTGAACTGGTCGAGTGCCTGCAGGTGGGACGTCGCTTCGGTGTCACCCATGGTGCACAGCCTGGCGCAACGCCCGCCGCGCGCGCCCATCAGCCCGCGCCCGACCTGGCCGGTACGGCCAGCACCCCTCCGGCAAGCGGGCGGCCGTCCGGTCGCCCGGCGGTCGGCCGCGCGCGACTCGAGGGTCCGCCCGATGGGACCCCGTGGTCGTGCTGCCTAGCGTCTCCGGTGCACCCGACGAGACCTTGGAGCACACGATGGAGACCACGTCACGCATCACCGAGGGACTACCCACGGCATGGGACGCCGACCGGGACGAGCGGTTCTTCGCACTCGTCGCCCGGCTCTTCAGCGCGGAGTTCGTCTTCGGAGCCGGCGTCCTGCTCGCCGCCGATGACGAGTAGCGGCGACGTGTCGGCCGCCCGGTCTGGCCGGGCGCCGATCACCGCCCGTACAGTGCGCTCCGCCGCTCGACCAGCGTGCGCACCATCGACGCCGTGATCACCGCCTCGTCGGGCGGCTCGCGCAGCACGTGCCGGTCGTCGATGTCGGCCCGTGCGAACTCGCCGTACATGTGCTCGGCGGCAGGCGCGTCGGTGAAGCCGTGGCCGACCCTGGTGGCGACGCGGTGCAGGCAGAGGTCGAGCGGCGGCAGCAGGACGACGTAGTGCAGCTCCGGTAGGGCGGTCGCGGCGAGGAAGCCGGCCAGGTGCCACGCGCCGACGACACCGTCGTAGACGACCGTGCACCGCTCGGTCAGCCGGCCGGCCGCCGCCGCCGCGGCGTGCAGGACCGCCTCGTTCTGGCCGTCGGCCTCGGGCAGCCAGGGCGCGATCGCGCCGCGGGCGAGGAAGCCGAAGAAGTCGTCGCCCACGACCAGCGCGCTCGAGTCGAACCCGTCGGCCAGCACCCTGCCGACGGTGGACTTGCCGGCGCCCGGTGGCCCGGTCACGACGATCAGCTCAGCCATCCGCCCACTCTGCCAGTCAAGCGCCACGATCACGCGATCAGCGCGGCGCCGGTCCCGGCTGACAGCTCGGGCACCACCACGTCTCGCGCTCGTCGACCGCGATGCCGGCGCCCTTGTCGTGCCGGATCGGGTTGCCGCAGCGGCGGCACGCCTCGCGCTGCCGGCCGAAGACGTAGGTGCTGCGGCCGCGGCGCCTGTCGCCGGTCGTCGTCTGGTCCCAGTGGTCCTTGTTGGCGACGAGGAGCCGGCGGCCGAGCCGGACGAGTGCCGGGAGGTCGGCCACGTCCCGGACCGGTGTCCACGGCGACACGCCGCGCAGGAACAGCACCTCGCACTTGTAGAGGTTGCCGATGCCGGCGAGGTTGCGCTGGTCGAGCAGCGCTTCGGCGATTGGACGGTCCGGCTCGCGGGAGACCCGGCGTACCGCCTCGTCCTCGTCCCAGTCGGGGCCCAGGACGTCAGGACCGAGGTGTCCGACGACGGTGTGCTCGTCGGCCGTCCGGAGCAGGTCGACTACGGCGAGCCGGTAGCCGACCGCCGTCGTGCCGGCGGTCGCGAGCAGCGCGCGGATCTGCCAGTCGGGGCCGCCGGTCCACCGCTCACCGGCGCGGAACAGTCGCCACGACCCCTCCATCTTGAAGTGCGTGTGCAGCGTCAAGCCGCTGTCCAGCCGGGTCAGCATGTGCTTGCCGCGCGGGGTCACGTCGGTGACCGCCATCCCCACCAGGTCCGCGGTCGAGTGCCGCGGCACCCTCAGCTCGGCGCGGGTCAGCGTCTGCCCGGCGAGCGCCTCGTGCATCAGCCGGGCCGACAGGTGGACGGTGTCGCCCTCAGGCACGCAGCCGCAGCCCGCGCGGGGTGGGCCGGAAGCCGGCCGTCTCCAGCGCCTCGCCGAGCGCCGTCGTCAGGACGAACTGGCCGTCCGCCCGCTCGACCGCGAGCGTCCCAAGCGACCCGTCGCGTACGGCGAGCGCGAGCGAGTCGACCGCCGGCTGCAAGAGTGCGGGCTCCTCGCTCCAGGACAGCAGGCTCTTGCCGCCGCGCTCGACGTAGAGCACGAGCGCACCGTCGACGAGCACCACGAGCGCCTCGGCCTTGCGGCCCGGCCGATGCCCCTTGCCACCGTCGGCCGGCTCGGGTCGCTCCGGCCACGGCAGTGCGCCGCCGTACGGGTTGGCCGGGTCGGTGGCCGCGAGCACGAGCGCCCGGGATGGCGGCGCGGTGCGCGGCCGCGCGCCCGGGAAGGACAGCGCCCCGATCGGGAGCTCGTCGCTCGCCGGTCGGTCCGTCGCCAGCGCCCGCATCCGGTCGACCGCCCCGGGCATCGCGAACTGCGCGGCGCCCAGGGACTCGACGAAGTAGCCGCGCCGACACCGGCCCGCCTCCTCCATCGCCTTCAGCACCGTGTAGACGGCGGCGAACCCGCCTCGGACCCGCTCAGCCTGCACCGCGCCGCGGGTGACGATGCCGTGCCGGTCGAGCAGCACGTCGGCCAGCGCGTGCATCCGCCTGGTGTCATCGGCGGCGCGTGCCGGCAGTAGCGACCACCGGCCCGCGCCGGCCGGTGCGCCCAAGCGGCCGGCGGCTGCCGGTCGGCGGCCGAGCCTCGCCGGTCGCGGCGGCACGCGGCGGAACGCCGGTCGCCCGGCCCCGAGCCGGGCGCGCAGCGGCGTCAGGGTGTCGTTGGTGACCAGGCCCGCCCACACCAGGTCCCAGATCGCCCGGACCAGGTCGGCGTCGTCGGGGTTGCCGACCCGCTCGGACAGCGACCGGAAGAACAGCGCGGCGCCGCCGTCGAGCGCTTCCAGCACGCGCCCGGCGAGCGGCGTCTCCGCCAGCTCGGTGTCCGGCGGCGGCATCAGCAGCTCGGCCGACTCCGCGAGGTAGAGCGACACCCAGCCGTCCGGTCCGGCCAGGCTGCCGTGCCCGGCCCAGAGCACCTCGCCGCCGGCGCACAGCTCGTCGAGCATGGCGGGGGAGTAGTCGACGACTCGCGCCGGCAGCACGAGCTTCTCCAGCGCACTCGCCGGCACGGCTGCACCCTGCAGCTGCTCGATGGCGCGGAGCAGGCCGTCGAAGCCGCGGCCGGCCGACGGGCCGACCGACTGCCACGACGGGAGGAACCTGGCGAGCGCGACAACCGGAGCCGGCTCGACCTCCTTGCGCAGCTTGGCGAGGGAGCGGCGGCGCAGCGACCGCAGGACCTCGGCGTCGCACCACTCCAACCCGCTCCCGCCGGGCCGGAACTCGCCGTGCACGACCCGCCCCGCAGCCGCCAGCCGCTGCAGCGTCTCGTTGACGACCGCGCTGCCGAGGCCGAGGCGCTCGGCCACGTCGCCGACCTGGAACGGCCCGTGCGTCCGCGCGTAGCGGCCGACCAGGTCGCCGACCGGGTCGCGCACCGGCTCGAGGAACGCCTCCGGGATCCCCACCGGCAGCGGTACGCCGAGCGCGTCGCGGAGCCGCCCGGCGTCCTCGATCGCCAGCCAGCGCTCCTCGCCGGCCAGGCGTACCCGGATCGCCCGGCGGGCGTCCTCGAGGTCGGCCAGCCAGTGCGGCGTGGCGCCTCTGGTCGCCGCCTCGCCGGTGGTCAGGTCGCCGAGGAACCGCAGCAGGTCGGCGACGTCGTCGGCGTTCCGCGCGGCGCGCTCCGGCGTCAGCCGCTGCAGCTCGGCCTCGATCTCGGCGAGCGCGTCGCCGTCGACCAGCTCGCGCAGCTCGGCCTGCCCGAGCAGCTCGGCGAGCAGCGCGGTGTCGAGGGAGAGCGCCTGCGCGCGGCGTTCGGCCAGCGGGGCGTCGCCCTCGTACATGAACGCGCCGATGTAGCCGAACAGCAGCGACCTCGCGAACGGCGACGCCGCGGGCGTGTCGACCTCCACCAGTCGCACCCGTCGGGCACGCACGTCGGCCATCAGCCCGACCAGCCCGGGGACGTCGAACACGTCC
>DASQMY010000029.1:0-7530 GCA_035645255.1 Mycobacteriales bacterium | reverse complement strand
CCGGACCGGTCCGCGCGTAAGGCGGGCGGCGTGATCACGCGCGAGTCCCGGGGCTACGCGCTACGGCTGCCCGCAGACGCCATCGACGTGTGGCGGTTCGAGCGGCTCGTCCGTGACGGCGCGTCGGTCGTGGAGACTGCCCCCGGCACGGCGGCCGGCACGCTGCAGGAGGCGCTCGCCCTGTGGCGCGGCGTCCCGCTGCTCGACTACCGCGACGAGCCGTGGGCGCTGCCGCACGTCGCGCGGCTCACCGGGCTGCGTACGGCGGCGCTCGAGCACGCGTTCGCCGCGCGGCTCGAGTCCGGCGAGGCGGCCGTACTCGTGCCGGAGCTCCAGCAGCTGGTGGACGAGGACCCGCTGCGCGAGGAGCGCTGGCGGCTGCTGGTCCTCGCGCTCTACCGGGCCAACCAGCAGGCGGCGGCGTTGTCCGCGCTGCGGCGGGCCAGGGAGGTGCTCGCCGACGAGCTCGGTGTGGACCCAGGGCCGGCGCTGCGGTCGCTCGAAGCGGAGGTGCTCGCACAGTCGCCGTCGCTCGACGTCGCCCCGCAGCCGACTCCGGCGCAGCCGGCGGCACATGCGGGCGCACCGGCCGACATCCCCGCGCCGCGGCACGCCGCCGACATCCTGGTCGAGCGCGAGCGCGAGGTGCGTGAGCTGGACGCCGGCATCTCCGCCGCGGTCGACGGCGACGGTCGGGTGGTGCTGCTCCACGGACCGCCGGGGATCGGCAAGAGCCGGCTGCTGGTGGAGCTGCGCACCCGCGCGGAGGCGCGCGGGGTGCGGGTCCTGCGGGCGCGCGGCAGCGAGCTCGAGCAGGCGTTCGCCTTCGGAGCCGCTCGGCAGCTGTTCGAGGGGTTGCTGCGCGACCGTCCGCAGCTGCTCGCCGGCGGTGCAGCCGCGGCCGGCGCAGTCTTCGATCCCGACCACGGCGGAGCGGCGGACGGCGAGGACGTGTCGTTCGCGACCCTGCACGGCCTCTACTGGCTGACCCTCAACTCGACGGCCGACGGTCCACTGCTGCTCATCGTCGACGACCTGCACTGGTGCGACAGCGGCTCGCTGCGCTTCCTCGGCTACCTCGCGCGCCGGCTCGACGGGCTCCCGGTCCTGCTGGTCGGCGCGACTCGCGACGGCGAGCGCTACCCGTCGTCCGATCTGGTCGACGACCTGGCGAACGACGCCGCCACGGTCTCGCTCCGCCCGCGGCGGCTCAGCCGGGACGGCGTCCGCGCGCTGGTCCGCGAGCGGCTTGGCCTCGACGCCGCAGCCGACTTCTGCGACGCGTGCTTCGACTCCACCGGGGGCAACCCGCTCGCGCTCCGGCAGCTGCTGCGGGCACTCGAGAGCGAGGGCGTGCGCCCGGACGTCGCCCACGTGGACGTCGCGCGGGCGCTCGGCTCCCGGGCGCTGTCCAGCATCGTGCTGCTCCGGCTCCGCCGGCTGACGCCGGCCGCAACTGCGGTGGCCCGCTCGCTCGCCGTCCTCGGCGACGGTGCCGGGTTGCCGGTCGTCGCGGCGCACGCCGGGCTCCCCGAGGCGGACGCGGCGCGCGTCACGGAGGAGCTCGCGCTCGCCGAGATCGTCCGCCCCGAGCCGCCCCTGGGCTTCGTGCACGCCCTGGTCCGCGACGCGGTCTACCGCGACGTGTCGCCGGGGGAGCGCGAGCTGGCGCACGACCGGGCAGCGAGGCTGCTGGCGGACACCGGCGCCGGCGCCGAGCACGTCGCCGCACAGCTGCTGCACGCACCGAGACGCGCCGACGAGTGGGTGGTCGCGGCGCTGCGACGCGCAGCCGCCGAGGCGCTGCACCGCGGCTGGCCGGACGGTGCGGCGGCGTACCTCAAGCGGGCGCTGGAGGAGCCGCCGCCGGCGGACCAGCGCGCGGACATCCTGCTCGACCTCGGAGTGGCGCAGGCGCCGAGCGACGGCCCGGGTGCGCTCGTCCCGCTCCAGGAGGCGTACGAGCTGCTCAAGGGCACCGAGCGGGGTGCGATAGCGGCCCGGACGCTCGCGCACGTCCTGGTGTTCGCCGGTCCTCGCGGCGGCACACCGGCATTCGCGCAGCGGGCCGTCGCGGAGCTCCCGGCGGACCAGCTCGACGAGAAGCAGTCGCTCATCGCTCTGGGCCGCGTCGCCGGGCACATGCACGGTCTTCCACCCGAGGCGTGGGGCTTCGGTGACGAGCCGTACGTCGTCGGCGACGGGCCGGGCGCGCGGATGCTGGAGGCGGAGCTCTCGTGGGAGTGGCTCTGCGCCGCTCGACCGGCCGAGGACGCCGCCCGCCTGGCGGCGCGATCGCTCGCCGACGGTCAGCTCTACACAGTGGACAACGGGCTGCTGTGGGTCGTCGCGACGTTCGTCCAGGACATGGCCGACAAGGACGTGATGCCGCAGTGGGACCGCGCGCTCGCCTATGTGCGCGACCACGGCTCGCTCTTCGGCATGCTGTCGGTCGGACTCTGGCGCGGTTTCGCGCTCTGGCGCCGCGGCGAGCTGCTCGAGGCCGAGGAGTCACTCCGGATGTCGATCGAGCAGCTGGAGATGTGGCAGTCCGGCATCGGCGACCCGTACGCCGAGGCGTTCCTGATCTTCACGCTCCTCGAACGCGACGACCTGCAGGCGGCGCAGGCCGTCCTCGACTCCGGCCGAGCCCCCACCATCGACTACGACGGCACCCGCGCGCTGCTCGAGGCGACCGCCGCGCTTCGGCTCGCGCAGGGCCGGCCGGCCGACGCGCTGGAGCTCGCGGAACGGGCGGCCTCGTTGTTCCCGTACGTCGTCAACCCGGTGTGGCGCCTGGACAAGGTGATAAGGGGCAAGGCGCTGACGGCGCTCGGCCGCCCCGAGGAGGCGGTCGCGCTGGTGGAGCGCGACCTGGAGATCGCCCGGCAGTGGGGTGCCCCGAGCACGATCGGCCGAGTGGTGCGGGAGCTCGGCCTGCTTCGCGGGGCCGCCGGTCTCCCGGACCTCGAGGAGGCGGTGCGGCTGCTCCGGCCCACGCACGCGCGGCTGGAGTGCGGGAAGGCGCTCGCTGCGCTCGGCCAGGCGCTGCTGGACACCCGCCGCGACGAGGCGGTCGCGCTGCTGCACGAAGCGATCACCATCGCGGACACCCGCAACGGCGAGCGGCTGCGTCGGCGCGCCGGCCGGGCGCTCGAGGCGGCGGGGCTGCCCATCCCGCCGCGGGCGGATGCCGGCCTGGAGGCGCTGACGCCGACCGAGCGGCAGGTCGCCCGGCTGCTCGCCGACGGCGCCGACCGCCGCGCCGTGGCGCAGAAGCTCTTCCTGACCCCGACAGCCGTCGACCGCTACGTCATCGACCTCCGGACCAAGCTGGGCAGCGACCCGGACGTGCTAGCCGCGGCCGGCGGGACCAAGCACTAGCTGCGTCCGCAGGCTCGCGCCCGGCTGCTCCGGCGCCGTACGCCGCCCGCCCGCAGATGTTGTGTGGTGCGGAGATCTTGCTCCGTGCGCGGCACAAGATCATCGCGACCACAGATCAACTCGGTACGGCGGCGGGCCGGCCACCCGCTGCCGTGCGGCTGCCTGCAAGCGGGCCGCAAGGACCCCGCAAGCGCCCACCACGACAGTCCTCCTCGTAACCCCTACGAGGAGGAAGACGTTGAGCACCCAGACCACGAACGACATCCCGTCCCCGCGCCGACCGGCGGGTGACGCGGGTCTGCTCCGCGACACCTGCGGCGGAGCTGTCCACCTGCCCGGCGACCCCGGGTACGACGCGGCGCGCCAGCCGTGGAACGTCGCCGTCGACCAGCGGCCCGCTGCCGTCGCCTACCCGGCCGACGCGCACGAGGTCGCAGAGGTCGTGCGCGCCGCCGCCGCGGCCGGGCTGCGCATCGCGCCGCAGGGCACCGGCCACAACGCCCGGCCGCTCGGCGCGCTCGACGACGTCGTGCTGCTGCGGACGTCCGGGCTGACCGGCGTCACTATCGACCCGGTCGCGCGCCGGGCCACCGTCGGCTCCGGCGTGCTGTGGCTCGACGTCGTGGAGGCGGCCGCGGCACACGGGCTCGCGGCGCTGCACGGCTCGTCGCCCGACGTCGGCGTCGCCGGCTACTCGCTTGGTGGCGGCATCGGCTGGTACGCGCGGCAGCACGGCATGCAGGCCAACAGCCTCACCGCCGTCGAGCTGGTGACCGCGGACGGCGCGATCCGGCGGGTCGACAACGACAACGACCCGGAGCTGTTCTGGGGACTGCGCGGCGGCGGCGGCAACTTCGGCGTCGTCACCGCCCTCGAGTTCGAGCTGTACCCCATCGAGACGGTGTACGCCGGCGCCCTCGTCTGGGACTGGACGCACGCCGAACGGGTGCTGAGGCGCTGGGCCGAGTGGACGGCGACCGCCCCCGACGCGGTCACGACGGCGTACCGGATCCTGCAGCTGCCGCCGATCGAGGCGGTCCCGCCGCCGTTGCGCGGGCGGCAGGTCGTCATGATCGACGGCGCGGTGCTCGCCGACGACGCGGAGGCGGCCGCGATGATCGCTCCGCTCCGCGAGCTGGAGCCCGAGATGGACACGTTCTGGCGCATGCCGGCGCCGGCGCTCGTGCGGCTGCACGGCGACCCGGAGGGGCCGACGCCGTCCATCGGCTCCTCGACGCTGCTCGGGTCGCTCCCCGACGACGCCGCCGCGGCGTTCGTCGCAGCGGCTGGGCCGGGGTCGGGCTCGACGCTGCTCGTCGCCGAGCTGCGGCAGCTGGGCGGCGCACTCGGCCGGCCGGCACTTGACGCCGGCTGCCTGCCGGCGGTGGACGCGGCCTTCGTGGTGTTCACCGTCGCGATGGCAGTGCACCCCGAAGCGGCCGCGGTGGGACTGCGGGACGCCCGCGCGCTCGTAGCGGCGATGTCGCCGTGGACCAACGGCCGCAGCTACCTCAACTTCGCCGAGGACGCCGTCGACACCCGCACGGCGTACGCCGACGACGTGTACGCCCGTCTCCAGGCGCTCCGCGCGGCGGTCGACCCGGCGGGCCTGTTCGTGGCGAACCACGCCGTGCCCGCGGCGACCGCAAGGCCGGCGTAGGTCCACGCCAAGCGGCGCGCAACGGCGCCGCAAGCAACGCCAGCGACGGTGATCCCGTCGACGACACGCACTGCCCACACCCCACCTAGCAGTAGGAGACCACGTCCATGGACACGACGTCCTCCGGCAGGACGAGCCGCCACCGCGGCCGTCTCCGGGCCGTGGCGCTCACGATCTCGACCGCGCTCACCGCCGGTCTGATCGGCGCCATCCCCCAGCCTGCCCACGCGGCCGGCAACTCGCTCTACTTCCGAGACGGCAGCGACCACAAGACGTTCGGCGCCAACGCGGCGATCTACATCGACGGCAACATCACGTTCGACGACCAGTGCTGGGGCGGATCCCGCAAGGGCATCGACGACTTCTTCTACCCGGCGACGGACGTCTACATCGTCCCGGCCGGCTCGGCGAGCGACGGCTCCGGCCTCACCGACGCGGTGGCTTCGGTCCCAACACCATCATCGGTACGGGCGGCGGTGCCTTCCTCGACGAGCTGATCGCGGTCGTGACGCCGACCGGCTCGCTGGGCGAGGGCGAGTTCGACGTCGTCTTCGACACCTGTCAGGACGGTGTCGTCGACTTCGAGGACGAGATCTTCTACGAGGCCATCACCGTCGAGGTCCCCGACGGTCAGGCGTGGTGCAGATCGCGTCCGGTGACGGCGGTGGTGCCATCCTGCGGAAGGCGGACGGCTCGGCCTGGTCGTGCAGCTCGTACACGCCGCTGCTCGGACGCGGCGAGAAGTACGGGACGCTGAACGACGCGCTGACCCCCAAGCCGATCCCCGGCCTGACCAAGGGCGTCATCGACGTCGCCCACGGCAGCTCGTCCATGCTCGCGCTCACGGAGGACGGCTCGGTGTGTGGACGTGGGGCAAGAACCTCAACCACACGCTGGACATCATCGGCCTGGCCTACGAGCACATCCAGTGGACGCCGAAGAAGACCGACCTGCCGGCCGGACCCCCCATGGTGGACGTGGAGATCGACTACTCCTCGACGGCCTTCGCGACCCGCGCCGACGGCTCGGTCATCGTCTGGGGGCGCCAACAACAGCGGCGGCGGCGGCGTCGGCGACCCGGCGTACAAGATCGTCGGCGCGCCCACGATTGACCTCAAGGGCAACCGGGCGATCGCGGTCGCGGGGTTGGCGTGGAACGGTCTGGCGCTGGTCCGCCCGGCTGACGACCCGGCGGTCGAGCGGCCGCAGCACTGGGTGAAGGCGTCCGTCGCCGACACCGAGATCGGCGAGTCGGCCGGTGGCACGTTCACCGTCTCGCTCAGTGAGCCGGCTCGCTCGGACGTCGAGGTGGCGTGGTCGCTCGAGGGCGCAGCATCCGGCACCGCGACGGTCGCGAAGGGTGCGAGCTCCGTCGACATCCCCGTCAAGGTCAAGGACGACGTGCTGGACGAGGACGACGAGGACGCGGCGTTCCACATCACGTCGGTCTCCGACGGGCTGCAGGTCGAGCGGTCGACCGCAGTCGGGACGGTCGTCGACGACGACGCCGTGCCCGCGCTGAGCATCGCCGGGACGAAGATCGCCGAGGGTGCGTGGTCGCTGACCGACGTGGCCCTGCAGGTGACGCTGTCGGCGAAGAGCGGCAAGGACGTCGAGGTGTCCTACGCCACGGCGGATGGCACCGCGAAGGCGCCCGGCGACTACACGACCGGCGGCGGTCGGCTGTTCATCCCGGCCGGGCAGACCACCGCGGTTGCTCATGTCGCGGCCAACGGCGACACCGAGTTCGAGCAGAACGAGGCAAGCCGCTGCGGCTCGACGTCGTCAGCCCCACCGTCACGGAGGGGGACACCGGCACCACCGCGGCGTCGTTCACCGTCTCGGTGTCGCCGCTCCCGGCCGGGACCACGGTGACCGTGCCGTGGTCGATCAAGGCGGGCACCGCGGAGATCCCGGCTGACGTCGAGGACGCGAACGGCGTCACGACCTTCGAGGGGTCGACGACCGCGCGGACCGTCACGGTCAACGTGGCGAACGACGACACGGTCGAGCCGCTGCGGGTGGAGACGTTCAGGCTGGTGGTCGGAAAGACCGTCGCGACGGACGACCGGCCGGTGGTCGTCGCCGACCAGTCCGACGCGCGGATCATGGAGGACGACGTCGCGGACGCTCCGCCGGCCGTCGACGCGGGCGGCGCCCGCAGCGGCACCGAGGGATCACCGATCGCGATCGCCGGCACCGTGACCGACGACGGCACCGTCTCGACGGTCTGGTCGGTGGACGAGGCGGGCTGCGAGATCGCCGACCCGGCGGCCCTCAGCACGACGGTCAC
Organism: Mycobacteriales bacterium; assembly: GCA_035645255.1. GTDB lineage: Bacteria > Actinomycetota > Actinomycetes > BP-191 > BP-191 > DASQMY01. Next base: position 193 of record DASQMY010000029.1, on the reverse strand, counting down.
CTGCGTCGACGAGGTCGAGTCGGCCACGCTGACGCTGACCGCCGACGACGGAGTCAACGTCCCGGTCAGTGACACCGCCGGGCTCGCCGTTGGCAACGCCGACCCAGCGGTACGCATCATGTCGCCCGCCGAGGGTTCGAGGTGCGGGTCGGCACGTCGTTCGACCTCACCACCCAGGTGAGCGACCCGGGCG
>DASQMY010000028.1:0-2883 GCA_035645255.1 Mycobacteriales bacterium | reverse complement strand
GGTGTCGGAGCGGCCGAGCCGGTGGCGGAGGCGACCGGGCTGGTCGCACCCGGCTGCGCCGTCGGCGCATTTGAGGTGCTGGCAGCCGGCGATGACGACGGTGAGGTGGTCCGGCGCTTGCCGGTGCACCCCGCGAGCAGGGCAGCCGCGCCGGCGAGCAGGGTGGACCGCGTGATCAGCGGCGTGCGGTCGTCGTCCATCACCGACGAGCATCGCACGAGTCGCGGATCACGAAGGAGCGGCGGGCGGGCGTCGGCGCATGTGCGTCGACCGCGCCGGAGTCGCCGCGCTAGGCTGGACGCAAGATCGCGGCACGCCACAACACAACAGTCGGGAGGCCGCATGAGCACCGCAGCGGCAGCCCAGCTCCGATCGGTGCTGGACCCGATCGTCACGGCGGCCGGTCTCGACCTCGAGGAGGTCGTGGTCCGCCCCGCCGGCTCGCGCCGCCTGGTGCAGGTGGTCGTCGACAAGGACGGCGGCATCCAGCTCGACGACGTCGCCGAGATCAGCCGGGCCTGCTCGGAGGCGCTCGACTCGACCGACGTGGTGAAGGGCGCCTACGTCCTCGAGGTGACGTCGCCGGGCGTCGACCGGCCGCTGACCGAGCCGCGGCACTGGCGGCGCAACGTCGGCCGCCTCGTCGAGGTACGGCGGCGCGACGGCACCAAGGTGACCGGCCGCGTCACGGCCGCCCACGGGCACTCGGTCCACCTCGATGTCGGCGGCGACGTGCAGACGATCCAGCTGCCCGACGTCGCCAAGGGCGTCGTGCAGGTCGAGTTCAACCGGCCGGGCGGCCCGGTGGGTGACGAGCCCGACGGGCTCGACGACGAAGACCAACCCGACCAGGACGGCGCGGACCGGGACGACCAGGACGACGAGGAGGCGGGTCAGTGAACATCGACATCAACGCCCTGCGCTCCATCGAGCGGGAGAAGGACATCGCGTTCGAGACGGTGGTCGACGCGATCGAGACCGCACTCGCGTCGGCGTACCGCAAGGTCGACGGCGGCCAGGAGCACTGCCGCGTGGAGGTGCACCGCACATCCGGTGAGGTGACCGTCTGGGCGCAGGAGGTCGACGAGGAGGGCAGGGTCCTCCGCGAGTTCGATGACACGCCGAGCGACTTCGGCCGCATCGCCGCGATGACCGCCAAGCAGGTCATCCTGCAGCGGCTGCGCGACGCCGAGCAGGAGATCACTTTCGGCGAGTACGCCGGCCGCGAAGGTGACATCGTCGCCGGCGTCATCCAGCAGCACGAGTCGCGCAACGTGCTGATCCAGCTCGGCAAGGTGGAGGCCGTGCTCCCGCCGGCCGAGCAGGTCCCGGGCGAGCGCTACGACCACGGCCTGCGAATCCGCGCCTACGTGCTGCAGGTGCACAAGGGCGTCCGCGGCCCGTCGATCACGCTCAGCCGCACCCATCCCAACCTGGTCAAGAAGCTGTTCGAGCTCGAGGTGCCGGAGATCGCCGACGGCACCGTCGAGATCATGGCGATCGCCCGCGAGGCCGGTCACCGCAGCAAGATCGCCGTGCGGACCAAGGTGAGCGGCGTCAACGCCAAGGGCGCCTGCATCGGCCCGCTCGGCCAGCGCGTCCGCAACGTCATGTCCGAGCTGCATGGCGAGAAGATCGACATCGTCGACTGGTCGGACGACCCGGCGACGTTCATCGGGCACGCGCTCTCGCCGGCCAGCGTCAGCCGGGTCGACGTGGTCGACGAGGCGGCCCGGTCCGCGCGCGTCGTCGTACCGGACTACCAGCTGTCGCTGGCGATCGGCAAGGAGGGCCAGAACGCGCGGCTCGCCGCGCGGCTGACCAGCTGGCGGATCGACATCCGATCGGACGCGGAGCCGGTCGGCGGGGACACCCCGCCGCCGGCCGCCGCTGCCGGGGGTGACGTCGGATAGACCCGATAGGAGTAGACTCGCCTGTCGGGCAACGTCCCGCCCCGGTCCGCACCTGTGCGGGGTGCCGGAAGCGCGCGGCGAAGTCCGACCTCCTTCGGGTCGTAGCGGTTGGTGGCGAGGTGGTCATCGACCGGCGAGGACGGCTGCCGGGGCGCGGGGCGCACCTGCACCCCACGCTCGAGTGCGTCGAGCTGGCCGACCGACGACGAGCCCTGCCCAGGGCGCTGCGTACCGAGGGACCGCTCGACTGCTCCGGCCTCCGCCGGGCGCTCGAGCAGCACTGAGAGCACCACTGCACAGCCGGCACGACCAGCACGGACAACAGCACAGCCCCCCACTGCAGAGGCAGGTCGAACGTGCGATGAGCACTCGATGAGCGTCACGGCATGAGCACCGCAATGTTGTAGACCGAGAGCGGCCGAGCGGTCCCCGCAGGCCAAGAAGAGGGAGAAAGTGGCGAAAGTACGCGTCTACGAGCTCGCCAAGGAGTTCGGTGTAGAGAGCAAGGTCGTCATGGCCAAGCTCACCGAGCTGGGGGAGTTCGTCCGATCCGCATCCTCGACAATCGAGGCGCCGGTCGTCCGCAAGCTGAAGGAAGCGTTCCCAACTGCCGCTCCCTCCGCCGAGCCGGCCAAGAAGCCCGCCCGCAAGATCGCAGCGGCCGCACCGACACCGGCCGCACCGCCCGCCGCCGACGGCGGACTCACCGTCGCACCGCCGGCGCCGGCCGCGCCTGCCGCGCCCACGCCGAGCCCGTTCGGCGACAACGGCGGCGCCGCCATGGAGCCCGCCGCGGCGCTCAACCCGACGCTCCCGCCGCGCCCGCCGGGCCCGGCCATGCCGCCGCGCCCGGCCGGCGGCTCGCCTGCCCTGCCGCCGCGGCCCGGCAACAACCCGTTCTCGACGACGCCGCGGCCGGCGACGCCCGGCATGCCGCCGCGGCCGCCCGCGGGCGCGCCCGGCATGCCGC
>DASQMY010000027.1:0-2399 GCA_035645255.1 Mycobacteriales bacterium | reverse complement strand
GCCGCGGACCACGAGGCGGACCTGGTGGCGCACCTCGGCGCCGAGCCGGTCACGGCGACCGTCGTCGCCGGCCGCGTCGCGGGGTGAGCTGGTGGTCCGCTCAGCCTCCCCGAAGGCGGTCTGTAGTGGCGCTGATCTAGTTGCACGCTCAGCACAAGATCATCCGCACCACAGATCATCCAGCGGACGGGCGACGAGGCGCTCACCGTCGCCCGCTGACCCGCACGCCCGCGCTGGCCGCCTTCATCTTCTGTAGAGATGTGGCGGCGACACGCCGTAGTCGGCCGGCGTGTCGGCGGCCGATCCGTACACACGATGCGAGCGCCGTGGTCAGCGCGAACCCCGACCGCGAGCAGGGCTGGCGAGCGAGTCCGGCCGGGAAGGGCTCGGACGGCGAACGCCCCGGTCGTGGGACCGGGGCGATCAGACGGGGCTGGGGGGAGCGCTACTCGCGGTCGTCGGTCCAGAGCAGCAGGGCGAGCTCGGCGTCGAGGTCGACGAAGTCGCTCTCACTGCCGGTCGGCACCGCCGAGTAGGAGCGGGTGAGGAACTCGACGACCTCGGTCAGCGAGGTCTCGAACAGCGCGGACCCGGACGGGCTGGACAGCGCCAGGCAGATCAGCGCGCGGTCGTCGCGGTGCGTCGGCCAAACATTGACGTCGCCCTCGCCGACGGGGTGCGTCGCGCCGTCCGCGAGCAGCTGGCGGGCGAAGCTCCACTCGACGGTGCTGCCGTCGGCGCCGGTGTGGAAGCTGACGTGCACGGCGTACGGGTCGGCGACGTCGTACCTGATCGTGGCCGCCACCGGAACCGAGGGGCTGTCCGGGAGGACGAGCCGCAGCCCGAGCTCTGCGGTGACCGTGGTGGGGCGGGAGCTCATGTCGTGGACCCTTCAATCGCCTGTGGTCCCGTGCTGCCCGCTGGGCAGGCGGACTAACGCCATCCGCAGCGTGATTTGACAAATGTGGCGCAGCCGAACCGGACATAGCGCGCCAATGCCTGCATGTCGTCCCGGAACGGCGGACGGGGCGGCGGCGAGGTAGCGTTGCAGTTCCAGCAGCCCGGCCCTCCTGCTCCGAACCAATCCGCCGGGCCGCCTCGCGCGAACAAACGGTGTGAGGACCCTGACCATGACGACCGCCCGCGGCGCCGGCGCGTACGAGGATGCAGACCTCGTCGCGCGCGTCGTCGACGGCGACGCCGAGGCGCTCGCGGCGCTGTACGCCCGCTACGGCCGGGTCGCCTACTCGCTCGCCCGCCGCATCCTCACCGACGAGCAGCTGGCGCAGGACGTCGTACAGGAGGTGTTCCTGACGGTATGGCGGGACGCCGGCAAGTTCGACGCCGCCCGCGGGCAGGTGTCCACGTGGCTGCTGACGATGACGCACCACAAGGCGGTCGACTCGGTGCGCAAGGAGCAGAACCTCCGCAAGCGGCGGGCGCCGGCCGATGCGCTCGAGTTCCACGAGGCGCCTGGCGGCACGGAGGACGAGGTCTGGAGCACCATCCGCCGTGAGCGGGTGCGGGTGGCGCTCGGCATGCTGCCCGACGCGCAACGGCAGGCGCTCGGGCTGGCCTACTTCGGCGGCTACACGCAGCGGGAGATCGCCAAGCTCACGGACACCCCGCTCGGGACCGTCAAGACGCGCATGCTCGCCGGCATGCGCCGCATGCGCAACGTGCTCGAGACGTCCCTGGAGATCGCCGACGACCGGCCGGGAGGGCGGGCGTGATGGCGACGGCACACGAGGAGTGGGAGGAGCTCGCCGTGGGGCACGCGCTCGGCGCGCTCGAGCCGGAGGACGAGCAGGCCTTCCTCGTCCACCTCCGCGGCTGCGACCTCTGCGCCCGGACGCTCGCGGACATGGAGGCCGTCGCCGGCCAGCTGGCGTACGGCGTCGAGCCGGCGGAACCGCCGCCCGCGCTGCTGCAGTCGATCATGTCCGAGGTGCGCTCGTCCGACCGGGCGCGCGATGCCGCGGCGCGAGCAGGTCAGTCCCGCCGCGAGACGGCGACGACCGGACCGGTCTCGCTGGCCGACCGGCGGCGCGGCATGACCCAGCGGTCACAGCCGGCGTGGCTCGTCGCAGCCGCGTTCGTCCTGGTCCTGGCCATGGGCGCGTGGAACTTCATGCTGCGCGCCGACAACCAGGCCAAGGCGCGCGCCCTGCAGCTGCGCAACGAGGTGGCCAGCGCGCTCGCGGACCCGAGCACGAAGTCGGTCGCGCTCGTCTCCGCCAAGCAGCCGACGGCACACGCGCAGGTGCTCGTCAAGGGAAACCAGGCGTACCTCGTGGTCGACGGGCTCGCCGAGAACAACGTGGCCAACAGCGTCTACGTCCTGTGGAAGGCCGGCGCCGACAACCACATGAAGGGTGTCCGCGGGTTCGACGTCGTGC
>DASQMY010000026.1:0-2760 GCA_035645255.1 Mycobacteriales bacterium | reverse complement strand
CCGCTGACCGGCATCAGGCAGGCTGCCACGCGGCTCGGCCTGCCGGTGCCCGACGTCACCGTCGGCCTGCGCAGCGGCGACACACCGGCCGACGAGCGGCGCAGGTTTGCCACCAAGCCCCCGGACATCCTGATCACGACGCCGGAGTCGCTGTTCCTGATCCTCACCAGCCAGGCGCGTGAGTCGCTGCGCGGCGTCGAGACGGTGATCGTCGACGAGGTGCATGCGATGGTGGCGACCAAGCGCGGCGCGCACCTCTCGCTCTCGCTGGAGCGGCTCGACGCGCTGCTCGACCGGCCGGCGCAGCGCATCGGCCTGTCGGCGACGGTGCGCCCGCTCGACGAGGTCGCGCGCTTCCTCGGCGGCGAGCGCGAGGCGGTGATCGTCAACCCGCCGGCGGCCAAGACGATCGAGCTGCGCGTCGTCGTACCGGTCGAGGACATGGCGGCTCTGGACACCGCCCCCAAGGGGGACGACGGCCGCGCGTCGGCTTCCATCTGGCCGGCCGTCGAGTCGAGCATCGTCGACCTGATCCAGTCGCACCGGTCGACCATCGTCTTCGCCAACTCCCGCCGGTTGGCCGAGCGGCTGACCACAAGACTCAACGAGATCGCCGCCGAGCGGGCCGGACTAGACGTGGAGGTGGCCGACCACTCGGCTGGTTTCGCGCAGGCCGGCGTCGGGCGTGAGTCACCGATGCAGATCGCCCGCGCCCACCACGGGTCGGTCAGCCGCGAGCAGCGCTCGGAGATCGAGGAGGCGCTGAAGGCTGGTCTGCTGCCCGCCGTGGTCGCCACCAGCAGCCTCGAGCTCGGCATCGACATGGGCGCCGTCGACCTGGTCATCCAGGTCGAGTCGCCGCCCTCGGTCGCCAGCGGCCTCCAGCGCGTCGGCCGGGCCGGCCACCAGGTGGGCGCGATCTCCCGCGGGGTGCTGTTCCCGAAGTACCGCGGCGACCTGGTGCAGAGCGCGGTGGTGGCCGAGCGGATGCGCGACGGGCTGATCGAGTCGATGCGCTACCCGCGCAACCCGCTCGACGTCCTGGCGCAGCAGATCGTCGCGATGCTCGCCATGGAGCCGTGGGCCGTCGACGACCTGGCCACTGTGGTACGGCGGGCCGCGCCGTTCGCGACGCTGCCCCAGTCGGCGCTCGAGGCGACGCTCGACATGCTCTCCGGCCGCTACCCGAGCGACGAGTTCGCCGAGCTGCGGCCGCGGATCAACTGGGACCGGGTCAACGGTGTGGTGACCGGCCGGCCGGGCGCGCAGCGGCTCGCGGTCACCAGCGGCGGCACGATCCCCGACCGCGGGCTGTTCGGGGTGTTCCTGGTCGGCGAGAAGGCCACCCGCGTCGGCGAGCTCGACGAGGAGATGGTCTACGAGTCGCGGGTCGGCGACGTCTTCCTGCTCGGCTCGTCGTCGTGGCGGATCGAGGACATCACCCACGACCGGGTGCTCGTCTCACCGGCGCCGGGCGCGCCGGGCAAGATGCCGTTCTGGCACGGCGACACGGTCGGCCGGCCGATCGAGCTCGGCCGCGCGCTCGGCGCTTTCCTGCGCGAGCTCGCCAAGCTCGAGGACGGCGCGGCTGCCGCGCGCGCCCAGGAAGCGGGGCTGGACCAGCTGGCGGCGGCCAACCTGCTCGCCTACCTGGCCGAGCAGAAGACGGCGACCGGCCACCTGCCGGACGACCGGACGATCGTGGTCGAGCGGTTCCGCGACGAGCTGGGTGACTGGCGGCTGTGCATCCACTCGCCGTTCGGCGCGCAGGTCAACGCGCCGTGGGCGCTGGCCATCGGGGCGCGCATCCGCGAGCAGATCGGCCTCGACGCGCAGACGATGCACTCCGACGACGGCATCGTCGTCCGCCTTCCCGACGCCGACGAGCCGCCGCCGTCGGCACTCGCGCTGTTCGAGCCGGAGGACATCGAGGCGATCGTGCAGGCCGAGGTCGGCGCGTCCGCACTGTTCGCGTCGCGGTTCCGCGAGTGCGCGGGCCGCGCGCTGCTGCTCCCCCGTCGCAACCCCGGTAAGCGGACGCCGCTGTGGCAGCAGCGGCAGCGGTCGGCTCAGCTGCTGCAGGTCGCCAGCCAGTACGGCTCGTTCCCGATCATCCTGGAGACGGTGCGCGAGTGCCTGCAGGACGTGTTCGACGTGCCCGGACTCGTCGGGCTGATGGCCGACGTCCGCGCTCGCCGAGTTCGGCTGGTCGAGGTCGACACACCGGTCGCGTCGCCGTTCGCCCGCTCGCTGCTCTTCGGCTACATCGGCGCCTTCATGTACGAAGGCGACGCACCGCTGGCCGAACGCCGGGCCGCGGCACTGTCGCTGGACACGGCACTGCTCGCCGAGCTGCTGGGGCAGGCCGAGCTGCGCGAGCTGATCGACGGCGACGCGCTGGCGGAGATCGAGGTCGAGCTCCAGCGGCTCACCCCGGAGCGGGCGGCCCGGCACGCCGACGACGTCGCCGACATGCTGCGCTTCCTGGGCGACCTCACCACCGGTGAAGCCGTCGCCCGCGGGGCGACGCCGCAGTGGCTGGCCGGGCTGGAGGAGTCCCGGAGGGCGATCCGGGTCCGGATCGCCGGCGAGGAGCGCTGGCTGGCGATCGAGGACGCCGGTCGGCTCCGCGACGCGCTCGGCGTACCGCTGCCGGTAGGCATCCCCGAGGCGTTCCTGGAGCCGGTCCGCGACCCGGTCGGTGACCTGGTCGGCCGCTACGCGCGGACCCACGGCCCGTTCCAGGTTGGCGACGTGGCC
>DASQMY010000025.1:0-9467 GCA_035645255.1 Mycobacteriales bacterium | reverse complement strand
CAGCTGCGCCTCGTGCACGAGGCGCGCGCGCCGGGCGGCCTCCTCCAGCGCGGCCCGGACCGCGGGGTCGAGCGCGGCGAGAGCCGACGCGAACGCGTCGGGCGGGACGCGGGTCGACGCGAGCTGCACCCCGTCGAGACGTGCGGTGGCGGCGAGCACCGCCGGCAGGCCCTCGCGGCGCACCGCAGCGCAAATCTCGGCGACGGCGTCGGTCGCCGCCGCCGCGGCCGGCGCCCGGGGCAGCCGGTCGGCCGGGTCACCGGAGTGTCCGCGCAGGTCGATGCGGGCCAGCACGGCGCTCCTCGGCGGCGACAGGGGATCTGTGAGCACAAGCAGCGTACGAGGTGGCCGCTCAGCCTCACAAAGCCATATCAGCACACGGGACGCGCCGGTGCGCCGCGTCGGGGCGATCCGGGTGTTCTGCCCTATCCTGCGACGATGCGCATGCGTGCACTGCCCCCGTTGCTGCTGGTCTGCGTCCTCTCGGCCTCCTGCGACGGCCAGAAGAAGGCGGCACCTTCCGCGGCGCCGTCGTCAGCGGCGACCGCCACCACCGCATCCGGTACGCCGGACGCGTCGCCGTCCACCACGCCGAGCGAGACCGCGAGCGCGACGCCGACCGCTACGGCCACCCCGACGCCGCGCGAGAGCGCGCCGGCCACTCCGAAGCCGAGCCCGTCGGCGAGCGCCAAGCCGACGGCCAAGCCGTCACCCAAACCGGCCGCCGGCGCCACCAAGCAGCTGCCGCGCGGCGGCACCAAGATCTTCCCGAAGTACCGGATCGTCGCCTACTACGGCACCTCGGCGACACCGCTGATGGGCGTGCTGGGCGAGACGACGCCCGAGAAGGCCGCCGCCCGCATCCAGAAGGCGGCCAAGCCGTTCGAGAAGGCCGGCAAGAAGCCGGTGCTGCCCGCGATGGAGTTCATCGCGACGATCGCCAACCGGCACGCCGGTCCGGACGGCAACTACTCGACACCGATGGCCGACGCCGTCATCGAGCGGTGGCTCAAGGCGGCCCGCAAGGCGAAGATGTTGCTGATCATCGACGTGCAGCCCGGCCACGGCGACTTCCTGACGGAGGTCAAGCGCTACGACAAGTGGCTGCGCGAACCCGACGTCGGACTCGCCATGGACCCGGAGTGGAAGATGCCCAAGGGCGTCGCGCCGGGCTCCCGGATCGGCAGCACCGACGCCAAGACGGTCAACGCCGTCTCCGCCTACCTGAACGACATCGTCACCGAGCACAAGCTCCCGCAGAAGCTGTTCGTGGTGCACCAGTTCCGCGAGACGATGATCCGCGACCGCAGCAAGGTGGTCACCCGCCCGGGCCTCGCGACGGTCTTCCACATCGACGGCTTCGGCGGCCGGGAAATAAAGCTCAAGGTCTACCGCTACCTCCGCGCGCCGAAGGGCTTCTACAACGGCTTCAAGCTGTTCTTCGACGAGGACACCAACATGTTCGAGCCGCGCGAGGTCATGCGGTTCCGCGACGTGCCGGACCTGATCACCTACCAGTAGCTGCGCCGCGACCCGGCCGGTCGAACACCGCGGTCAGCGCCAGGTGGACCGCCAGCGCGGTCAGCGCCCAGACGACCAGCGCGGACGGGGAGTCCACCCTGAGGTGGCCGTCGAACACGTCGCAGATGTCCTGTGGCTGCGGGGCCGTGCACACTCCGTCGAGCGCGCGGCTGACCACCGGCCGCTCGCCCACCGCACGCGCGATCAGCGCCGCCGCCAGCGCTCCGAGCACCAGCGCGACCGGGATCAGCGGGCCGCGCCGCCGCGACACCAGCCAGACGACCAGGCCGACGAGCAGGCCGGCCGCCGCCGTGACGCCGGTGAACCACGCGGTCACCCCGAAGAAGCCGGTGTCCGTCGACGGCAGGACCGAGACGCCGCCCGGGACATCGACGACCGTCGGCTGCGACGACAGCCGGTGCCACAGCAGGCCGGCGGGCACGCCGAGGGCGGCCACGACGGCGAGCACCACGACGGCGAGCGGGAGATCCTGCCGGAGGCCGGCGCTCTCCCGCCGCATCGCCGTACCGAACGGCACGCCTGGCGGGCCGGCCGGGTCGCCGTAAGGCGGCGCGAAGGAGTCCCACGCGCCCGGCCGGGGTGCCGGTTGCGGCCACCCACCCGGCGTCGGAGCGGCCGGCGGCGACGGCCACGCACCCGTACCGGGAGCCGGCGGTGGGGGGCGCCACCCGCCGCGCGGGTCGGGCACCGGCTCGGTCATACCGGCCATCCTCGCATCCGCGGTCGGCGCTCGCGCGGCGCCGCCGGCCGGCCGGCCGCCCGCTCACCGGTGCAGTCCGCGCCGCCATGCCGCCGTAGCGAGCGCGAGCGCGGCCACGGCGAGCACGGCGCACCCGGCGAGCTGGCGCGCCACCGCACCGAGGTCCGGATCCGGCCCGAGCGCGATGGCCAGCGCGTCCGCCGCGTAGCTGCTCGGTACGGCCGCCCGGACGAGTCGCAGCGCGTCCGGCATGCGGGCGCCCCGCACCATCCCGAGGAAGAGCACCAGCGTCATGCCGAGCTGCCCGGACACGGTCGCCAGCTCCGGTCGTGGCAGCGCCAGCCCGAGCGCCGCGCCGAGACCGGCGAGTGCCGCGCCGGCGAGCGCGACGGCGGGGGCCACCACCCAGAAGTGCGCGAACGACAGGTCGTAGAGGAGCACCCCGACGAGCGCCGTGACCAGCGTGCCCGGTACGGCGAAGCTGGCGTAGGCAGCGGCCATCGCCAGCACGACGGCGGCCGGCGGCACCGGCAGTGCCGCGTAGTAGTCGAGCGCGCCGGACGCCTTCAAGTAGCCGACCCGCTGGGCGAGCAGGTTGAGCGCGACGAACGCGACGACCAGGACTGTCGCGCCCGCCACCAGCTGCTGCTGCTCGGCTCCCGGCCCGCCGCTGACGATCCCGCGCAGCAGCACGATGAGCCCGACGGACTGGATGCTGGCGACGATCAGCAGCGGGGCGCGGGCCGCCTTGGCTCGGGCGAGCTGACCGGCGTACACCGCCCGGTAAGTGTCGATGAACGGCGTGCGGCCCCCGAGGTCGGTGGCGGTCACTGCCGCTCCAGGTCGTGCGCGCGGCCGCCGAGCGCCAGGTAGACGTCCTCGAGCGTCGGCGTCGCCAGCGTGAAGTCGTCCAGCGCCGCGAACGCCGGGCCGGTCGTCAGCTGGGCCAGCGCCTCCCGGGCCGCCGCGGTCGGCAGCCTGGTGCTCCAGCGCCGGCCGACCTGCTCGGCCACCCCGGCGAGTGCGGCGACCGCCGGTACGTCGAGCGGCGGCTCCGCGCGCCACACCAGGTCCAGCCGGACCTCGTCGGACACCGCGGCTTTCAGCCGGCCGGGCGTGTCGCACGCGATCACCCGCCCCCGGTCGAGCACGGCGACGCGGTCGAGGACGCTCTCCGCCTCGAGCACGTTGTGCGTCACGAGCACGACCGTCGCGCCCGCCGCCCGGCGCCGCTCGATCGCCGCCCACACCGCACGGCGGGCGGCCGGGTCGAGTCCTGTGGTCGGCTCGTCGAGGACGAGCGCCGACCGGTCACCGACGAGCGCCGTGGCGACGCCGACCAGCCGGCGCTGGCCGCCGGAGAGCTTCGCCAGCACCCGGCCGGCGATCGGGTCCAGACCCAGCTCGCCGAGCAGGTCGGCGGTCGCCCGCTGGGCCGCCGACCGGCCCAGGCCGCGGAGCCGGCCGGTCAGCTCGACCGCGCGGGCCGCGGTGAGGTCCTCGAGCACCGGCTCGTGCTGCGCGAGGTACGCCGCCGCCTGCGCAGCGACCCGCGGGTCGCGGACGACGTCGTGCCCGAAGACGAGGATCGACCCCGAGTCCGGGCGGAGCAGCCCCATCAGCTGCCGGACCAGCGTGCTCTTGCCGGCGCCGTTGGGGCCGAGCAGCCCGAAGATCTCGCCGCGGCCGATGGTGACCGACAGCGCATCGTTGGCCAGCACGTCGCCGTAGCGGCGGGTCAGCCGGTCCACGACGAAGGCGTCGGCTGTGCCGTCCTGGCGCGCCATGACCCCTTCGCCGTCGTCTTCCCCGCACGGCTGGTCGGGCGGAGCTGCGGCCGAGCGTAGCGGGGCCGGCGTGCGGCAACCGCACGCCGGCCGATGGACGCGGGCGCTAGCCCAGCTGGCCGCGGATGGCGCCGCCGGGGTACTCGTCGGTGTGGACGTTGACGTAGTAGTTCTCCGGGTTCCTGATGAGGTCGAGCGCCAGCTCACGACTCACGGCGGTGCAGCCGCTGCCGACGCTCAGGTGCGCGACCACCCCGCCGGTCGTCGTGGCCGGTGCTTCGTGGATGTGCGCACCTGTGATGGTCGAGAGGTTCGCGACGCTGACGCTCCAGCACACCTCGCCCCGGCCGGGGTTGACGGTGATCCGGGCGGTGCCGGACCCGTCGGCGTCGTTCGGCGCCGGCGTGCCGTCCGCCATCACCTCGTTGGCGCCGAGCAGCGTGGTGGACAGCGGTGCTCCGCCGGCGGTGGCGGGTGCCGCGGCGAGGCCGAAGGCGACGAGCGGTGCAGCAGCGAGCAGGGCGAGACGGGCCTTGCGCATGTGAGACCTCCGTGTCGATGGGTGTGTCGCTCTACATACGGGCGCCGGGCCCGGGCGGATTGCACGCCGGCGATTCTCGCGCCGATGTCGCACCGATCGGGTGGCTGGGGCAGACTTCCCCGCGATGCCTGCAACCATGCCCCGGCTGACCGCCGCGCTTGCCGCCGCCCTCGCCGTGCTGCTGCTGTCCGGCTGCAACAGCTCCGACGACGCCGCGCAACCGGCCGCCCCGGCGTCGATCGGCGTCATCTCCGACGACCCGGACGAGCGGACCGCCACTGCTCCCGAGGAGCCGACCCCGGGCGCGCCCACAGCCGAGGACACACCGTCGGCGGCCGCCGAGCCGACGACGAGCGCGACCCCGGCCGAGTCCGCCACCCCCGCAGCCACCCTTCCCCCGGACGAGCTCACCCCGCTCGTCCCCGGACCGGCCGACGTACCGGCCGGCATGGAGCTGACCGGCGGCGGAGTCAGCGGTCCGGTGGACGCCGATGAGGTGAGCAGCCTGTCCAGCTATCCGGAGGCGGCGGAGAAGGCGCTCGCCGCCAACGGGTTCAAGTCCGGCTACCAGGTGCAGTACGTCGACCCGGCCAGCGGCGCGCTGGTGACCGCCACGGTCGCCCGGTTCGCGGCGCCGTCCGGCGCCGCCGCGCACTACCGGCGCGATGTCGCGGAGGCGCGCAGCGAGGCGAGGCAGGAGCCGGTCAAGGGCCTCGGCGACGAGGCGGCGCAGAGCAGCTTCAGCGTCCCCGAGGGCGACGTCGACGAGGTGTTCGCACTGCGGTTCCGCAGGGGCGACACCTGGTGGGTGCTGTCGACAGCGGCGCCCGGCAAGGCCGACCGGGCGCTCGCCCGGCGACTCGCCGGCACCGTGCTCCAGCGCGCGGCGCGCTAGCGTCGCGACACCGCGCCGCACCGCCGTCCCCCTTGTCGATCATGTCTGTGCGATCCGCGCGGCTGGCGAGCGTGGGAATGCTCGGCGATCGCACATACATGATCATCCAGCGGCCGGTCCGGCGCCCTGGTCCCGCTGTCGGGCCCGTCCGGCAGGATGTCCTGCACGGCAACGGAGGAGGGCGTCATGACCGACATGCAGCTGCAGATCACGTTCGACTGCGCCGACCCTGATCGGCTCGTGCGCTTCTGGGCGGTCGCGCTCGGCTACGAGCCGCCGCCCTTGCCGCCGGGATGCGCCAACCGCGCCGACTGGTACCGGCAGCTCGGCGTCCCGGAGGAGGAGATCGAGGGCATCGGCGACGACGAGGACCGGCTCGTCGACCCGGCCGGCGTCGGGCCGAGCATCTGGTTCCAGCAGGTGCCCGAGCCCAAGACGGTAAAGAACCGCCTGCACCTCGACCTCAAGATCAGCGGCGGACGCGACGTACCGCTCGAGACCCGCCGCGAGCGGGTGCTCGCCAAGGTGGACGAGCTGATCGCCGCCGGTGCGACGCAGACCACCGTCCTGTACTCGGAGGGCATCGACCACTTCGGGGTCGTGCTGGCCGACCCGGAGGGCAACGAGTTCTGCGTTGCGTGACGTCGAGTGGTCACGCAGGCGCGACCGTCACCGTGCCGACGCTGGGCTCAGTCCACCGCGACGACCCAGGCTGCCGCTGTGAGCTCTATCCGGCTGTCATAGCCGCCGGCCACCAGCACCGAGCCGTCGCCGAGCGCCGTAGCGGTGGAGAAGCTCCAGCCGGCCCCGAGGTCGGGGCCGACCGCACGGAACTCGCGGGTTGCCGGAGTGAAGACCTCCGGTCGTCGCGCGCCGCCGACGACCAGCACGCGGCCGTCGTCGAGGACCGCCACGGCGTCGTCGAGCTTGTACCGGGCAGCCGCCATCGGGCGGCTCGTGGAGAACCTGCGCGTCGACCCGTCGTACACCTCGACGGAGTCGTACCGGCCATGCCCGTCGCGCTCGTCGGACCCACCCAGGACCACCGCGGCACCGCCGGGGAGCGCCGCGACGGCGTGCTTGTGCCGGGCGGCTGCCATCGGCCCTACGCGCGTCCACCCTCCGGTTGTCGGGTCGTACCGCTCGGCCGTCGCGACGACCGGACCTTCGCCGCCGCCACCGGTGACCAGGATGGTGCCGTCGTCGAGCACTGCGCCCGCGTGCGACGACCTCGGCTCGGTCAGCGGAGTCGCCGGGACGAACGCCATGGCCTGCGTGTCGAGGCGCTCGACGGCGGCGACGCTCGCCGAGCCGTCGAAGCCGCCGATCACCAGCCAGTCCCCGTCGCCGCTCGGCATCAGCAGAGCGTCGGCGCGGGGAGCCCGAAGCGTCGGCCCGGGATCGAACCTGCCGGTGGTCGGGTCGTAGATCTCGGACGTCGCGGTGACGGCCGTCGCCGTGAAGCCGCCGACGAGAAGGACGCGGCCGTCGGCGAGCCGAGCGGCGGCGTGGCCGACACGGGCGTCGCCGAGGTCGCCGGTCCTCGCGAACGACGACGTCGCCGGATCGAACAGCTCTGCCGTGGCTGCGTCGCTGCCGGTCTCACAGCTGGACGCGGTGCAACCGCCTGCGATGAGGACTCGGCCGTCGAGCAGCCGGGTAGCGGTATGGGCAGCACGCGGCGTCGTCATGCGCGGCTGTGCGTCGCGACCAGCGGGCTGCCTCCGCGCGACGGCCGAGGTCGACGGCGGAGCGGTCGGGGCCGGCCGACCCGTCGTGGTCGGAGAACCGGGCTTCGCGGATTCGGCACCGGGTGACGTGCAGCCACCGAGCGCTGCTGCCAGGACCAGCACGATGGGGACGGACGGTCGTCGCATGCTGGCTCCTGGTGTGCTGGGTCGAGCGCTGCACCCAATACACCGCATCTCGGTCCCGCGTTCCCGGCCCTGTTGCGGCCGGAGGAAGCGAGTTGAGCCGCGCTACAGCAGTGCCGGAGCCGCTCGCTCGGCGGGCCTTGACATGTGACCAAATAGTCACCTATTCTCACGCCGTGAACGACGACCTGGTCTTCAAGGCGCTCGCCGACCCGACCCGTCGCCTGCTCCTCGACCGGCTCTTCGCGCGTGACGGCCGCACGCTCACCGAGCTCGAGTCCGAGGTGGAGATGACGCGCTTCGGCGTGATGAAGCACCTGCGAGTGCTGGAGGACGCAGGCCTGGTCGTCACCCGCCGGGCGGGCCGGGAGAAGCTGCACTTCCTCAACGCGGTCCCCATCCGGCTGATCCACGACCGGTGGATCGACAAGTACACCGAGCGCCAGGTGTCGGCGCTCGCCGACCTCAAGACCGAGCTGGAGGGCAACGAATGAGCACCATGACCAACACCACGACGACGACTCAGGTCCACCGGGTCTACATCAAGACCACCGCCGACCGGATCTGGGCCGCCATCACGAAGCCGGAGTGGACCGCGCGGTACGGCTACACCGGCTACGTGTCGTACGACCTGCGGCCCGGCGGCCGCTACGAGGTCCGGGCGACCGAGGGTTTCCGCGCGGCGGCGGAGTCGCAGGGCAACCAGCTGCCGGAGGTGATCATCGACGGCGAGGTGCTCGAGGCCGACCCGCCGCGGCGGCTGGTGACGACGTTCCGCATGCTGATGGACGCAGAGATCGCCGGCGAAGGCTTCACCCGGGTGACCCACGAGATCAAGGACATCGGCGGCGGCGTCTGCTCGCTGACGGTGACGCACGAGCTCGAGGGTGCGCCGAAGCTTGCGCTGATCCTCAGCGGCGGGCTCGAGGACGTGGGCGCGGGCGGCGGCTACCCGTGGGTGCTCAGCGACCTGAAGACGCTGCTGGAGACCGGTTCGCCGTTCACCAGCTGAGCGGCGGCGACGCGGGTGCACCTTGTCCGGCGGCCGCCGGCGGCCGCAGGGTACGGCGGTCAGCCGGCGGCCGCCGGCGCGCGGCGCGGGCGCAGGACGAGCTCCCCCTGGCAGTTGGGGCAGATCCGCTGGAGTCCGGCCGCGCAGTCGGCGCACCAGGTGCACTCGTGCGAGCAGATCCACGCCTCGCCGGCGTCGCTCAGCGTCGCCCCGCACTGCTCGCAGGCGGTCTTCATCTCCAGCGCCACGCGCACTCCTCTAGGTCAGGCAGCCCGGGCCGAGCAGCTGCTTCAGATCGGCCATCAGCGACGGCGTCGCGGCGACCCGCAGGCCGTCGTCGAGCCGGAGGACCGTGGTGCGGACGCCGCCGACCAGGTGCAGGTGCACCTCCGTCGTGCCGGGGTGCGTGCGCAGCACGTCCTTGAGGCCGTCGACCAGCGGCGGGCTGCAGCGGCCGGCCTCGAGCCGGACGATGACCGGACCCCGCGGGCCGGTCGACAGGTCCGGGATCCGCAGCTCCATCGCGACGATCTTGGGGATGTCCTCCCGCTTGTCGAGCCGGCCCTTCACGCAGACGACGGCGTCCTCCATCAGCTGCGTCGCGCAGGTGAGGTAGGTCTGCGGGAAGAACATCACCTCGATCGCGCCCTCGAGGTCCTCCAGGATGCCGATCGCCCAGCTGTTGCCCTGCTTGGTCACCTTGCGGGTGACGCTGGACAGGATGCCGCCGACGGTCACGATCTGGCCGTCGTTCGCCGTCTCGACGGTGAGCTGCGCGATCGAGGTGTCGCTGTTGGCGGCCAGCACGTGCTCCACGCCGAAGAGCGGGTGGTCGCTGACGTAGAGCCCGAGCATCTCCCGCTCGTAGGCGAGCAGGGTGGTCTTGTCCCACTCCTCCATCGGCACGTTGATCTCGGTCGTCTCGTCGCCCGCACCGTCGCCGTCGTCGTCGCCGCCGCCGAACAGCGAGAACTGGCCGACCGCCTCGGCCCGCTTGGTGTCCATGCAGTTGTCGATCGCCTCGGCGTGCACCTGCAGCAGGCCCTTGCGGCTGTGGCCGAGCGAGTCGAAGGCGCCGGCCTTGATCAGCGACTCGACGACCTTCTTGTTGCAGGC
>DASQMY010000024.1:0-5157 GCA_035645255.1 Mycobacteriales bacterium | reverse complement strand
CACACCGGGAGCCCTCGCCATGGCGCACTACCGCAGCAACCTCCGCGACATCGAGTTCAACCTGTTCGAGGTCTTCAAGGTCCAGGAGCACCTAGGCACCGGGCCGTTCGCGCAGATGGACCCGGACACCGCACGCGGCGTGCTGCAAGAGATCGAGCGGTTGGCCAGCGGCCCGATCGCCGACTCCTTCGTCGACGGCGACCGCACTCCCCCGGAGTTCAACGCCGCGACCGGCGACGTCAAGCTCCCGCCGAGCTTCCACACCGCGCTGGACGCCTACTTCGTCGGCGAGTGGTACCGCCTCGACCTGCCGGAGCATCTCGGCGGCTACGGCGCGCCGCCGTCGCTGCGCTGGGCCGCGGCCGAGATGCTCTGCGGCGCCAACGCCGCGGTGTTCCTCTACTGCGTCGGCCCGCTGTTCGCCAAGATCCTCGACGGCATCGCTACCGAGGAGCAGAAGTCGCGGATCATCGCGCCGATGCTCGAGCGCCACTGGGGCGCCACGATGGTGCTCACCGAGCCGGACGCCGGGTCCGACGTCGGCGCGGGTCGCGCCAAGGCGACCCAGCAGCCCGACGGCACCTGGCACATCGAGGGGGTCAAGCGCTTCATCACCAACGGCGACTTCGACTGGCCCGAGAACATCGTCCACCTGGTGCTCGCCCGCCCCGAGGGCGCCGGCCCCGGCACCAAGGGCCTGTCGCTCTACATCGTCCCCAAGTTCTGGGTGAAGGAGGACGGCTCGCTCGGCGAGCGCAACGGCGTCTACGTCACGGGCGTCGAGCACAAGATGGGTCTCAAGGGCTCGGCAACCTGCGAGCTGACCTTCGGCGAGAAGAGTCCGGCCCGCGGCCTGCTCGTGGGCGAGGTGCACGACGGCATCGCGCAGATGTTCCGGGTCATCGAGTACGCACGGATGATGGTAGGCACCAAGGCCATCGCAACGCTCTCCACCGGCTACCTCAACGCGCTGGCCTACGCCAAGGAGCGCGTGCAGGGCCCGGACATGACCCGGATGACCGACAAGACCGCGCCGCGGGTCGCGATCACGCAGCACCCCGACGTACGCCGGATGCTGATGACGCAGAAGGCGCACGCGGAGGGCATGCGCGCGCTCTGCCTGTACACGGCCAGCGTGCAGGACATGGCCGAGCTCGGCGGCGACGACGCCGAGATGTACGAACGGATCAACGACCTGCTGCTGCCGGTCGTCAAGGGCTACGGCTCGGAGACGTCGTACGAGCTGCTCGCGTCGTCGCTGCAGATCCTCGGCGGCTCCGGCTACCTGCAGGACTACCCGATAGAGCAGTACATCCGAGACGCGAAGATCGACACGCTCTACGAGGGCACAACGTCGATCCAGGGGCTCGACCTGTTCTTCCGCAAGGTCGTCCGCGACAATGGCCAGGCGCTCGCGAAGCTGCTGACCGAGGTGCAGGAGCTCGCCAAGGGCGACGCCGGCAACGGCGCGCTGGCCCGCGAGCGGGTCGCGCTCGCCGAGGCGCTCGAGGCGTTCCAGGGCATCGTCGGCACCATGGTCGGCTTCCTCACCTCGAGCCAGGACGACCCGCGCAACATCTACAAGGTCGGCCTCAACACCACCCGCTTCCTGATGTCGCTCGGCGACCTGGTGCTCGGCTGGCTGCTGCTCCGGCAGGCCGAGGTCTCGCTAGACGCCCTGGCAGCCGGGGCTACCGGCCGGGACAAGGCGTTCTACGAAGGCAAGGTCGCATCGGCGCGGTTCTTCTGTGCCTCGGTGCTACCCGAGCTGACGACCCGCCGGGCGATGGCCGAGGCGACCGACCTGTCCCTGATGGAGCTCGACGAAGCGGCGTTCTGACCGCTTCGCGGTCTTGCGCCGCCGCCGTCGTATGGTCTGGCGATGGCGGGTACGGCGGGCAGCGAGCCGGCGGCAGTCGACGACGACGCCGTCGCCCAGGTGCACGCCGGCGACGAGCGGACGTTCGGGCAGCTGGTCGAGCCGCACCGGCGCGAGCTGCGCGTCCACTGCTACCGGATGACCGGCTCGCTGGACGACGCCGAGGACCTGGTGCAGGAGACGCTGCTGCGGGCGTGGCGGCGGCGCGAGACGTTCGAGGGCCGGTCGTCGCTGCGCGCCTGGCTCTACCGGATCGCGACCAACGCCTGCCTCGAACAGCTGCGGCGGACCCCTCGGGTGACGCCGAGCCGTCCGGACGACGGCCGGCTGCCGCCGTACTCCGCGCTGCCGTGGCTCCAGCCGTTCCCGGACGCGCTCCTCGACGCACCGGCGCCGGAGCAGGAGGCCCCCGACGCGCTGGTCGTGGCGCGGGAGACCATCGAGCTCGCCTACCTGACTGCGGTCCAGCTGCTGCCGCCGCGGCAGCGCGCCGTGCTCCTGCTGCGCGACGTACTGGCGTTCTCGGCGGCGGAGACGGCGGAGTTGCTCGACCTGAGCGTGCCCGCGGCCAACAGCGCCCTGCAGCGCGCGCGGGCGACGCTCGCTTCGTCCCAGGGCTCGCGCGACGAGGCATCCGCGGCGAGCGCCTCGCCGCACGAGCGGGAGCTCGTCGACCGCTACATCCGGGCGCACGAGGAGGTCGACCCGGCGGCGATCGTCGCCGTCCTGCGGGCCGACGCGCGACTGACGATCTCGCCGGTCGGCGCCTGCTGGGACGGCAGGGACGAGATCGCGCCGCCGTACCTCGAGCGGATGGGCTCGCTCGGCGACTGGCGCTGCGTGCCCACCTCCGCCAACCGGCAGCCGGCCGTCGCGCACTACCTGCGGCGGTTCGGCGAGCACGAGTTCCGCGCGTTCTCGCTGGTCGTGCTCGGTATCCAGGGCGCCGAGCTGGTCGAGATCGCGACGTTCGCCAGCCCGGAGCTGTTCGCGGCGTTCGGCCTGGCCGACGTCCTGTCCTGAGCGGCCGCCCGGCGGCAGAAGATCTTGGTGCCGGACCGATGAGTTCTGCCGCCCGCCCGCATCTCACTGGTGACGCCGCCACCGGGGCGGCCAGGGACGACGCGGAGGAACACCATGACGCAGCAGACGATCGCAACCACCCGCTCGCCGGCACCGTCCTGCGACCGGCAGACCAGCGTGACCAAGAGCCTGCTCGGCTACGGCGTCATCGCCGGCCCGCTCTACGTCGCGGCCTGGCTCGCGCAGGCGCTGACCCGCGACGGGTTCGACCTCACCCGCCACCCGGCGAGCGTCCTCGCCAACGGCGAGCTCGGCTGGATCCAGGTCGCCAACTTCGTCGGGACCGGGCTGATGACGGTCGCCGCAGCCGCCGGCGTCCGCCGGGCGCTCGGCCCCGGACCCGGCGCGACCTGGCTGCCCCGGCTTCTCGGCGGGTACGGCGTCGCGCTCGTCGCCGCGGGCATCTTCCGCGCCGACCCGATGGACGGCTTCCCGCTCGGCACCCCGGCCGGGCCGGCCGCCGAGGTGTCGTGGCACGGCGTCGTGCACTTCGTCAGCGCGGGCATCGGCTTCTGGGCCCTCATCGCCGCGTGCCTCGTCGCCGCCCGCCGGTTCCGCGCCCGCGGTGACCGGACCTGGGCGGCGTACTCGACCGCGACCGGCGTGCTGTTCCTCGGCGCCTTCGCCGGGATCGCCTCCGGCTCGGCGAATGCCGCGGTCACCATCGCCTTCGGCGTCGCGGTGGTGCTGGCGTGGGCGTGGGTAGCAGCGCTGTCGGCACGCCTCTACCGAGCTGTCACGCGCTGAACCTCCGACGAGACCGACGGGAGACTCGAGATGAGCACGGCAACCTCCGCCGACGGCACCACCATCGCGTACGAACGGACCGGCAGCGGCCCGGCCGTCGTCCTCGTCGACGGAGCGCTGAGCTACCGCGCGGCGGGGCCGAGCGGGCCGCTCGCCAGGGAGCTCGCGACCGACTTCACCGTCTACACCTACGACCGCCGTGGCCGCTGCGAGAGCGGCGACACGACGCCGTACGCCGTCCAGCGCGAGGTCGAGGACCTGGCCGCGGTCCTCGAGGCAGCCGGCGGCTCGCCGTACGTCTACGGCATCTCGTCCGGCGCGGCGCTCGCCCTCGAGGCGGCCAACCGCGGGGTGCCGATGGCCGGGCTCGCGGCGTACGAGGCGCCGTTCGTCGTCGACGCCACGCGGCCGCCGGTCCCCGCCGACTTCCTGGAGCAGCTGCGGGCGCTCCTCGCGTCGGGCCGGCGCGGGGACGTCGTCAAGCTGTTCATGACCCAGGGCGTGCGCGTGCCGGCACCGTTCGTGGCGCTCATGCAGCTGATGCCCGCCTGGTCAAAGCTCAAGGGCGTCGCGCACACCGTGCCGTACGACGTCGAGATCATGGCCGACGGCCAGCGGGGCCGGCCGCTGCCCGCCGACCGGTGGCCGGACGTGAAGACGCCGACGCTGGTCATCGGCGGCAGCAAGAGCCCGGCCTGGCTGGCGAACGCCGCCCGCAACGTCGCCGACGTCGTACCCGGCGCTGAGCACCGGGTGCTCGCCGGGCAGACGCACCTGGTGAAGCCCAAGGCGCTGGCTCCGGTGCTCCGGGACTTCTTCAGCCGTTAGCCGATCACGGCTGCAGCGCGGTGTCGGTCCAGGTCGGGCCGGGGCACGTCGGCCCGTCGGCGGTCCACCGCAGCGGGTCGATGCACATCCGGCGCCGCTGCCGGTCCGGGTCCCACGCGTGGTAGACGATCACGTCCGTGCCGTCGGCCGCTGTCGTGAGCGAGTTGTGGCCCGGGCCGATGACGCGGCCCTCGACCGTGCGCAGGAGCCAGGCGTCGTCACCGGCGGCCGGCTCCTTCCACGGGCCGAGCGGGTGGTCGGCGACCGCCCACGACACGGCGTACGACGGCTGCTGCCAGGAGCCACCGGAGTAGAGCAGGTAGTAGCGCCCGTCGCGCCGGACCACGCACGGCCCCTCGAGGGTGTACCAGTCGACGGTGCGGTCGTAGATGTGCCGCTGCTGTTTGAACAGCTGCCAGTCCGCCGTAGCACTCAGCACCGGCGAAGGGTCACCGCGCAGCCGGGTCATGTCCTCCAGCACGTCGACCGCGAGCGACGTCCCGACCCGCTCGCCGTCTAGGACGTCCCGCGCGAAGAAGACGTACCAGGTGCCGTCGGCGTCCCGGAACGGGTGGGGGTCGATCGCGAACATCTCCCCCGGTGTCAGGTTGGTCCCGCAG